>NZ_JAEQCB010000082.1:0-19605 GCF_020738785.1 Microcoleus sp. PH2017_05_CCC_O_A
TTGAACAGGTGAATTTTTGGGCATATTCATCAACAAAAATTCTGACCATGGAATTATTTTTGCCATGATTACCCAACGATTATTCTCTGATAATTGTCCCTCGAAGGGTAGATCAAAGTTGGAAGGTTCTTTTGGGGCCCTAGTCAAGTTTTCGGTACATGAACGAAAGTGATGCTGTGCATGGCTTTTGACTAATTTTACCTCATAGTCTAACACATTGTCAGTGCCGATCGCGAGTCAAAGTTTTTTCAGGTAAGGGTTTTAGGCTTATTCAGCAAGCCCTACGTAGTTGCGATCTTTGCGCTCTTTCCTAATATTATAAAGAGCGCTGAAGCGCAACTACGTACCTAATTTGTCTGACGATAATAAAACCGCCCTGCTTATTAAGGGGGGTTAGGGGGGATCAGATTCGGGAGCAGCCTCATAAAAAATTGATATAACAACTAACAACTGACTACAAATCAAACCACAGGAACAACCACTCGAAAACCCACAATACTAGCCTTACAATCAGGCTGATATCTGAGGCGGCACGCGCTGCGACAATTCGGAGGATGATCGTTCCAAGAACCCCCCCGCAACAACCTCAGCGAAAAGTCGCCGCCCGACTCCCAAACACTGCCATCAACAGGCGCACCGTTGTAATTATTGTGCCAAGCATCCGCGCACCATTCCCACACATTTCCGTGCAAATCATACAATCCGAAAGCATTGGGTTTAAAACTACCAACATCTGTAGTTTGAAAGCGATAAACTCCCTTCGGCGCATCAGCGTAATTAGAATTTCCGTTGTAATTTGCTAACTCGCTAGTAATCGTTTCCCCAAAGTGAAACGGCCCCGAAGTTTCCCCCCGACAAGCATATTCCCATTGGGCCTCGCTAGGCAAGCGATAATGCTTACCAGTTTTGCGAGAAAGTCTAGCACAAAACTCCATCGCTTCATACCAAGATATATTTTCTATCGGTCGATTTACACCTTTAAAACGGGCAGCATCGGGATTGAGATATATTTTAATTTCCGGTAGCGCTGCAACGGCTGCCCACTGTGCCTGAGTGACTGGAAATTTGCCAATACAAAAAGGTGCTAATGTTACTGAGTGCTGCGGTTTTTCGTCACTGTCACCCCGATCTTTTGGGGTACCCATCAGGAAAGTACCGCCAGGAACAGATACCATTTCCATGATTGTATTGCGGCCGAGATGTTCTTCAAAAAAATGTGTTTTGCCACTTTTAACATCAGTTTGCTGCCCGCGATTGTCTACTGTCACCACCTGAAATTCAAAACTGCTTTTAACAGCAGAAATCTTTGGTGTTCCCTGGTTGTGAGGCGGATTTGTGTTAGATTTTACCCTTGAATTCACAGAGATATTGCTGTTGATTTGGGCGCTGTGATTGATCGGGGTATTGATAGCAAGCTTTCCTCCCTCGGTTAGATAAGCATTGAGGGGAGGTAGGGCTGCCTTGGTCTGAGAAGAATTTAACGTAAGTTGTCCGCCCTTACCAAAATGGGGTTGGGGAGGTAAAGAATAGAGATTTAAAGCTTTGATGACTTCATCAGCAGATTGATATCTGTTTTTGAGATAATCTTGAATTAATTTATCTAAAATTGTTGCCAACTCGCTGCTAATTTTTGTACCTGCGGGCAACCTTTCTCTCCAAATCCAGCCGCCATTTATCGGATCGTAAAGGTCATCGGAACCGTCAATTTTTGGCAAACATTGAGTTAGCAGCCTCAGGCAAGTTATCCCCAAACTGTACAAATCGCTTCCGGGGAAAACTTGACCTCGCATTTGTTCTACCGGCGAATATCCGGGCGTTCCTACCGTCGTACCTACTTGGCTCATCAGCGAGCCAGTCACTTGTTTTGAAACGCCGAAATCAATTAAAACTAACTCTCGCCGTGCTCCCCTCCGAAAAGCGGAATTGCTAAAATTTGCCGCATTTAGAGATGGATTGGGGGAGGTGCGGCGGCGGATGATATTCTCAAGTTTGATGTCTCGGTGAATGACATTGCGATCGTGCACAAATTTCAGAATCGGCAAAATATCTGCCAGCAACTGCCAAATTTTTTCTTCGCTAAAAACTCCCTGCTGAGTTAATTCAGCCAGTAAATTTTGCCCCTCAATCAATTCTTGTACTAAATAAAGTCGCTTGTCTTGTTCAAAATAAGCAATTAATCGAGGAATTTGGGGATGTTCGCCGAGTTCGTAAAGTCGTTTCGCTTCTTGCTTAAACAGTTCTGTAGCCTTTTCAAGTGCTGATGTTCCCTGAACTTGGGGCATAAACTGCTTGATGACGCAGGGATCGTCCATGCGATCGATATCTACCGCTTCATAAGTTCTGCCAAATCCCCCCTCCCCCAACAGTCGAATCACGCGGTAGCGGTTTCTGAATAGAGGCGTGAGGTCGGGCTGGCCGCAACTTTGACAAAATTTAGATTTGTCGGGATTGAAAGGATGAGAGCACCTTGGATTCGAGCAGTAGAACATATCTGGGAAGAAATGATCTGATTTAAGGTTATGATATACCCTTTCTGGGTTTTAGTCGTCTTAGACAGAGGACAGTATAGTACAACTTGGCGATCGCCCAAACAAAAAGCATCGCACTCTCTCTCAAGAGCGATCGGGCTACAGACAAGAATATCTCGTACCGAATAGAAGAGCGATCGACAAATCATGTAATTTTGAAGTGTTGGATATTGCGATCGAGTATGGAAAACTACAACTCAGATTGTGTCCGATTCAACGCACTGAATTCTCGACAAACTGTTTGCCACATTCCTTACAGCGATAGCACTGCTTCCCCCGTCGATACCCATTTTTGGACAATTGCTGCGATCGACAATGAGGACATTTCATTACTTTCATTACATGGCTCAACCGACTTTCCCCGACATATGGCTCTAAATACGACACCAACAAATCCTCAATCTGCTGTACCAGTTGTTGGCGATGCTGTAAATCCGGGTTGCGAAGTGCCGAGAGAATGACGGCATTGCTGCTGTGAACGCAAACCTCCGCGAACAGGCTGCATTGCACCTCCGGCAAGCTGGGATTTCTCTGCTGCAAAAGACTCGCCATAAAGTCGATCGCCTCCTGAGTCATACTTTCATCGATCGACTGGAAAATCTCCGGCGCTATATAAAACTGCACGAATACCACCCGCGATACAGGCTGTTCAAACATCTCTGCAACAGCAGTCACGAGGGTGTGAATCATTTCACGCAGCGGTAACTGAACGATTTCTGGTGTGTTCGTCTGGGCCCACATCGCCTTAACGCGATCGGCATGACGCAGTTCCATTGCATTAAAAATGGCAGCTTTATCAGGAAAAAACTGATACAGAGAACCAATGGCTGTCCCTGCTTTTGCTGCAATGAGATGAGTCGTCGCCTCGGAATAGCCCACCTCATCAAACACTGCTGCTGCTGCATCCAAGATTTTTTCGACTCTTTCTTTACCACGCTGCTGTTTCGGTTGACGGCGCAAACTGCTTGACGAATGCGAATCTTTTGTCATATTCTAGAAAAGCGACAAATCTCTCACAATTTTAGGTCTAAAGGAGAACACCATGCAGTCTATGCTTCCCGGTGCGCCTTGGTTGTTGGCACATAAGTCGATGCTGACACCGAACCAGCCTCGCAAAATTTCCTTGTATGGCAGCGATTATGTAATGTGGAAAGATCCTGATGGAAGCATCAATGCCTTGCCCAACGCTTGTCCGCACATGGGAGCAATGCTGTCGGAAGGATGGTGCGAAGCTGAGGGCGATCGCCCAAGCGGTGTCGTCTGCCCCTTCCATGCCCTGAAATTTGATGCGAGCGGCTGCACCATATTGCCCGGATCGCATCAGAAAACATTGCCCTTACTAAAACCGTTAGATTTGATTGTTCAAGGTGACTTCATTTGGTCTTATGGGGAATACGAGCCGCAAGTTCCCATTCCCAATGTGCTCCAGGAAATTGCCGAAACTTACTACTTTATCGGGCATACTGCCGATCGCAGTATCGAGACAGATTTGCTGACGATGCTGCTGAATATGCACGACTACAATCACCAAAACGGCACTCACCGAGACTTGTTTAGGATTACCGATGTCGAATTTCATCAATTCATCGATGAAGGACATAAATCCCATGCGTTTTATGATATGCCTACCGCGCCTTACAGTTTGGCAGAAAAGCTCAGAAAGCCAGATTTGTTGTTACTACCCAGCACCTTTAAAGCTCATTTAGAAAATCATTTCCCATGCCTAATAATTTTTCATGGAGAAATGCCATTCGGCAAAGCTGCACAGTGTCATATATTCGTACCAGAAGCCGAGAATCGGACGCGAACTTATATTTTGCTGTTCGGTCAAGCAAAGCATCCTATCTTTAAGCTATTGGGGGGAATGTATCTCAATTTTGGCAAAGTTGTTGTGGATCAAGATGCGGATATTTTAGGGAAAATTTATCCTGATACGCCTCAGAAAATTAAACTCAATAATGAAGTGGGGATGGATTGGGTACGGCGCAATTTTGAAAGCTTTCCTAATGTTAGAGAGCCTAATCTGTCAAGGTAAACAGGTTTAATATAGCATATTCCATGCTAAGAACAATTTTAGCGAAGAACACAAAGATTCGACAAGCGACGCACTTTTGCGATGGATAATAATGACTAATCACAATCGTTACCTGGATGTGAACCAGATCGATTAATCTAATTTCTCCTCATTGACGATCGGCTTGCAAAACAGCATCTCGCAGTGTCTCTAAACTGCGATCGCCATTGTATTTCACCCCGTTGATAAAAAATGTGGGTGTTGAGATCACACCGCTGTCGATACCACTATCAAGATCCGCTTGTACCCGTGCCACATGTCGATCGGTAGACATTTCTTGTAAAAACTGATCGACATCCAGATCGAGCGCGATCGCATATTCGACTAGATTACTATCAGCAAGTTGAGATGGATGCTCGAATAAGCAAGCGTGCATTTCCCAAAACTTATTTTGTGCGGCAGCAGCTTCGGTAGCTTCAGCCGCATGGTAAGCTTCGGGATGAATCTGCGACTGCGGAAAATGCCGAAATACAAACCGCAGGCGATCGCCCATCTGTGCTTGAATCGAGGGGATGATGCCATGCGCTGATTGACAGATCGGACATTGATAGTCGCCATACTGTACCAGCGTTACTTTGGCGGTGGTGCTGCCTTGACAACGATCTCGGCTACTCACTGGCGGTGTTAATCGATCGGGGTTGGGGGATAAAGCCATGAGATAAGAGTCGCAATTGCTATTGCAGCAGATTGGGATAACTTCCACTTTACAGAGCATCTTTCCAATCATTACTACACTAGATGATGATTTTATTACTCCACTATTGTTGGTTTTTTGCCTACCTAAATAGGTGGGTTTCTCAATTTCAAAAAGCGTATGCCAAAATCAGAAAACTGCGTTAGAGTTTCAGGAAGTAATCATCGAAGGGGTTCCCTGATGAAACTAATTTCCGTTTGTGTTGGATTGCCACGCGAAGTCACCTGGAAGCGAAAACAGGTCACGACTGGTATTTTCAAGCAGCCAGTGGCAGGACGAGTGATGATGCGATCGCTCAATTTAGATGGCGACAAGCAGGCAGATTTGACCGTTCATGGTGGTGCCGAGAAAGCCGTTTATGCCTATCCAATCGAGCATTACGCTTACTGGAAGCAAAAGGGCTCCTGGCTTTATGGTGCAAATTGTATCTCAATCTACAAAATTTCCCCGGTACAAGTATTGAAACTCATGCCAGGAGTCGTCAGGAGTCATATAGGCTTCACTTACCGAATACCCAGGAGAGCCGTTTAATATCCCGATTTGGGGTGATATCTGGAAAGTTTCTGTATATCACGCCGATCTAGGATGACATACGGAAAGTCATAGCAGGACATTAGGCTTTGGGCGGAAATTTTTCCGTCTATCACTCTATTTTGGTGTATTATAGGGAAAGTTTCCGTCTAATAACTAGTTAGCTACACAAGATCCTAAATAAATTGAGTCAAATAAGAGATAATGCTTATAAAACTTATAGGCAAGGGTGAAAATAGTTGAATCGGCAAGCACTTATTGATCCAAAAGACGATATTATTAGCCTTCAAAGTGCATTTCTCAGATCTAAATCATTAGAAAGCAGGAAGATATTAGGGCAGTTCTTCACAGGATTCGTCGTGTCCGATTACATGGCATCTCTGATTGTCAAGCCCAAAAGTAAGACTATTCGCATACTTGATGCTGGCGCAGGAACTGGTATATTAGCCGCATCTACTGCTTTCTATTGCTTGAGTATGGGTTGTAAGGCCGTTCATGCTGTACTATATGAACTAGATTCCGAGGCAGTTGCCAGCCTTAAACAGACGCTGAATATCGTTCAGTGTTTGTTTTGCGAACAACTAGGAACATTTACTTACGAAATTTGCTGTGAAGACTTTATAATTGCTAGACCAGATAAAGAAAAAACTTTTCAGCCCTTTGATATATCAGTAATCAACCCGCCATACTTTAAATATAGTGCGAAAGATTCACCTTATGCCAGAGCGGTAGCCGATTTGTATCACGGCGATCCGAATATATATGCTTCGTTCATGGCAGTTGTAATGGCTTGCATGAAGGCTGGCGGTCAAATGGTAACGATAACACCTCGCAGCTTCACAAATGGACTATATTTCAAGGGTTTTCGTGAATACTTGCTAACTGAATCAGCACTGAGATTAATTCATATTTTCAAACACCGAGACAAGGTGTTTAACAATGATGACTCAACAGTGCTTCAAGAAAACATTATTTGCTACTTCGTTAAAGGCAGTAATGCCGACACCATAACAGTTAGATCGAGTGACTGCGATGCCAGCATCAACAATGCTGAGGAAAAACAATATCCGGTTCATTTAATTGTCGATCCTTCAAACGATCAAAGACTAATTAGAATTCCTGAATCAGCTTCTGCGGCTAGTATTTTGAAGCAAGCTGAAACTTTAAAAACCACTTTTGAAGGTGCTGGATATTTTATTTCGACTGGTCGTGTGGTCGAACATCGTGCCCGCCAATACATCACTGAAGACACGAGTGCTGAAAATACAGTTCCGCTTTACCGTCCACATAATGTGACACCATTAACTGCAACTTGGATAGGTAATCACAAGAAAGATGTAGCCTTCAGGCTTAATGAAGAGCATGACAAACATACGATGAAAAATGGTACTTATGTGTTGCTAAAACGTTTTTCATCCAAAGACGAAAAACGGCGCTTAGTTGCTAGCGTTCACCTTGCCAATATGCACGATTGTGAATTGATTGGCTTTGGTAACAAGACTAATTATATCGGTGTATTAGGTGGTGAATTATCCAATATTGAAGCCTATGGTCTTGCGACTATCTTTAATTCATCATTCATGGATAATTATTTCAGGTGCATTTCGGGGAATACACAAGTTAATGCTACTGAAATCAGGGTAATGAAATTTCCATCTCGTGACCAAGTGAAGAAAATTGGTGATCAAGTACACAAGCTTAAACTTTTTGAAACGGCTAAAATTGATTCGATCGTGAATCGAGTTCTTGGTGTAGTAGCTTCAATATAAGGGGGGAAATTTGGAATTTACGGCACAACAACAAGAAAAACTAAATGAAGCAAAAGCATTATTGACTGCCTTGGGGCTGCCCAAAGCACAGTGTAACGATCGATCGGCATGGGTCTTTTTGGCACTGGCTAATATAAAACCTTTAGATGACTGGAGTTCATCAACAGCACCGCTTTTGCCAACCGTGAACATCATGGAATTCATCCGTAATGAATATGGAATGGACTATAAGCCGAACAGTCGCGAAACCATCAGAAGACAAACACTTCATCAATTCGAGCAAGCCCGTATTGTCGATCGAAACCGAGATGACCCCACGCGAGCAACCAACAGCAAAGACAATAACTATTCATTGAATCAGTCAATGTTGGAGATTCTGGCGGAATACCCACACGGCGGCTGGTTGGGGAAAGTTCAAGATTACAAGGATGCGGTGCCTGAATTGAAGGCACAATATGAACGCGCTCTCGATCTGCACAAAATTCCAATTAGCTTACCAAGCGGTGAAACCATCACACTGTCACCTGGTAAGCATAATCAGCTTCACGCCGACATTGTTCACGAATTCTGTTCGCGCTTCATCGGTGCTGGCGGTCGATTGTTATACATTGGTGATACCGCTAGCAGTCGAAAAGAAGGCGGAAAGCTGATGTTCTTAGAAGCCGAATACCTGGAATCATTGGGTGTCCCCCCAATGTCACATGACAAATTGCCAGATATTGTAGTGTATGACGAAGACCGAGAATGGCTGTTTTTGATTGAAGCAGTTACCAGTCATGGCCCTATATCCCCAAAGCGTTGGGTTGAACTTGAAGAAGCCTTCAAAGATTGTAAGGTTGGTCTTGTTTATGTGACAGCGTTTCCAGACCGTGCTGAATTTCGCAAGAATGCGGCTGATATTGCATGGGAAACTGAAGTGTGGATTGCCGATAACCCAGACCATCTAGTTCACTTTAATGGTGAACGTTTCCTCGGCCCTCATGACAAAAGAAGCTAACAAGCGCTTGGACACGGAACGGAGACATACGCTATCAGTTATGATGCAAACATTATTGCCGTCCGGTGAAGCGCAAGCCATTAGACAGATAAATATTCAGTTACTTTCGCTTTGTGTTTCCATAACCGATGAGAGTTGGAGATCGCCCATAGTTCGAGAGATCTCAAATAGGTTCTATAGACCGTGAGAGGGAAGTGGGTTGCGGCGATCCAACCAAATTCGATCGCGTATTCGATTCGCTTTTCGATCGCAACTACAACTTAATAATGCCTTGCTGAAGAGCATTGACTACAGCGCGAGTACGATCGCTAGCACCGAGTTTGAGCGTGACATTGGTAACATGAAACTTGACAGTATTTTCAGAAATGTTTAGTTCGCCAGCAATATCTTTATTTTTTTTACCTTGAGCCATTAACGCCAACACCTGATTTTCTCGATCGCTCAGATCCGGTCGCTCCATTCGTGCCGCCAACTTAGTGCCAATTTCTGCTGGGATGTAGCGTTGCCCCCCGCTGACAGTCCGAATCACTTCTAAAATCTCCTGGCAGGGCGTATCTTTGAGTAGGTAAGCTTTGGCTCCAGCCCGCAGCCCTCGATAGATATCCTCATCTGTCTCATAGATCGAGAACATGATAATGGCGGCAGTGGAAAATTCAGCTCGGATGGTGTCGATCGCCTCTACGCCGCCGATTTCTGGCATCTTTAAATCCAGAATAGCGACATCGGGCTGATGAATGCGAAACTGTTCGATCGCCTGTTGGCCATTATTGACTTCGGCAACGACATTCATATCGGGCTGGTCATTTAAAATCGCGACTAAGCCTTGACGGACGATCGGGTGGTCGTCGGCAACCAGCAGTCGGATGGTTTTGGGAGATTCAGGCATATTCGATCGCGATAATTTTAGGGGGTTTCTGGATGGGCGAGAGTGACAGTAATGCTGGTACCTCGATCGATCTGGCTAACTAGGTGCCAGGTGGCTCCAATCCTGGCTGCCCGTTGCTGCATCCCCATCAAGCCAAATCCCGGCGAGGGAGATTGCGGCTCAAAGCCACAGCCATCATCGCGAATCGTCATTTGCAGATTTTGGGAACTGTAGTTGAGGCGAATTTGGATGGTTTGGGGTTGGGCATGGTGCAGAGCATTGGCGATCGATTCTTGGGCAATACGAAGCAAATTAAGTCCCAAATCGGGATGGAGACGGCGGGGGCTGCCATCGATCGCCAGATCGATGGGCACCGATTGTCTGGACATCGTTTGTTCGATAAATTTGGCGATCGTCCGAGCGGGATCTTCGTATTCGGATGTTTCCAAATATAGCGTCCAAACCGATCGGCGGGCTTCAGCCAAGCCATCTCGCGCTAGAGCTTGAGCCGTCAGCAAATGAGTCTGCGCTTTTTCTGGTTGAGTCGCGGCAAAGTAGTCGAACGCCTGTAACTGCATCGAAATTCCGCCAAAAGCTTGGGCGAGAGTATCGTGAATTTCCCGCGCCATCCGAGTGCGTTCTTGCAGCAATGCCGCTTGTTGGGCTTCTTCGGCAAAACGGGTCAGTTCAATGGCAAAGGTGAGCTGTTGGGCTAGGGCATGAGCCAGTTCGATAGTTTGCCCAGCAAAGGTGTGATAACTGGATAAGTAGATGGTCAAAGTGCCGATGTTCGTGTTGCCGACTTTGAGGGGAATGTCGAGAAATGGTGTCACATCTAACCCGACTTGTGCAGATGGGTCGCTCGATTTGAGAGTTTGCCCTTGGCAGTAGGTTAAATAGGAATAAGCCCGATCTTCTCGATCGGAATGCACCCAATATTCAATGCGTGGGGCATCTAATTGCTCGGCAATGAGTTTGAGGGTATATCCAATAAAGCGATCGAGATCCGGATCGGTGGCGAGGGTATCGAGGGATTGTTTGAGCGCTGTGTTTGCCTTGACCAATTCGGTAACGCTTTCGTGTGCAGCTTGTTCCTGCGCGCGCGCGATCGCTTCTGATTGTTTAATTTCCGCCAATTGTGTCAGTTGAATGGCCAGAGTCACCTGCTGTGCTAGCGCACACATTAGCTCGATTTGTCGATCGCTCAAATGGCGATCGCTGGGAAAATAAAGTATCAGCGAACTCGTTGCCTTTTCAGACCACATCAAGGCAATGTTAATCATTTTCCTGATGCCATGCTCCGTACACCACGTTTCCAAATCAAAATTTAGAGGGGAGAAGAGCGCCAGTTCGATCGGATCGGTAGGGATATCTTCGATGACATAGTAACGCTGACGAGTTTGGAAATTTCCGTACCCAGCTAGTTCCGGTAGGATTGGGACACCTGTCACCAGACAATCATTGGGCAAATCGGCTGCTGTGAGAATTTGTCCGTTACGGCAAGCAAGCCTAAGATAGGCAATATCGCCCGGTTCTGGACTCTCCCAATACTGGATCAGTGGGGCATCAAACTGTTCGGAAAAGGCTTTGAGCACATAGTCCAAAAAGCGATTGAGGTCGGGTTCTGTTGCCAACAAATCCACGGTTTGCTTGAGCAAATGATTTGCCTTGGCCAATTCGGCAACGCGCACCTGTTCCGCTTGGAGGATGATTTTTTGCGTGCGATCGCGCTGGATCGCACTACCAATACAATCAGCGATCGATCGCAAAACGGCGACTTCTGCCGCACCGATCTCAATCGCTGCTCGACAATAATTCAAGCACAACACGCCCCACCACTGACCCTTGACCCGAATCGGCACAGAATAACTAGACTGGACTCGAACGGCGGCATAGAAACTACGTAAAGGTTCGACCCAATCTGCTAAGAGTCCGCCAAAACCATCCCCATGAAGATAATATCGTTCCAGAAATGCTTCGATTCCGGCTGAAGGGATGCGCCCAGTTTCCAGGCTATCCATCTGTCGAATAATGCCAGGTCTAGTCCACTCATAGATCGCGGTATGGTAGGTTGGCACGCTTGATGAGCGATCGGATAAAGGATCGAAGTTACCTTCTAGCACATTAATGCGATCGCATCCTGCACCTTCGACAATGATTTGCAGGGCAGTATCGATCGCTTCATCAAAGTTCTCCACCGTCAGTAAAACACTGGTTGCGTTGGCCGAGGCTTCCAAGAGCCGATTTCGCCTATGTAGTATTTGATAATCTGCTTCAAGCACGGCAGATAATTTTGGTGAGGAAGGCGATTTTTGATGCTCGGACATGGTTTCAACCTCGATCGCACTTGCCGTGCAGATAGTGTACCAGCATAATTTTTGATCGCAAACTGACGAACAGATTTTAACACCTCAGCTTGGCTGGTGTATCCCGGTCGTGCCGATATTCCGCTGAAGTGCCCGTATTGATGGAGTCGATCGAACAGTCAATTTCAGATTGCACAAATTTCGCTGGATTGAGGTCATAATCCAACTTTGTGCAACGATTTTCACTATGTAGTTATCTTAAAAAATTCGATCGATAATTTTGCAAAACATAGAAAACTACCTAAATGGGTAGGTAAGAAACTACCGATTGGATAGCAAAAACATCATCTCTTGGTGTAGTAACGATTGGAAAGATTCTCTGTACAGTGGGTTGTATCCCAATTTGCTGGCTGCAATCGGATTCTGAGAAATTGCTGAAATTTAACTGAGGATACTTTTAGGATAAATTCAGGAAATCGAGCGGTTGAATTCAGAAATCTTTCAGAAGATAGCTTCAATATTAAGCTTAACAAACCAAAGCAGTTTGCCCATACTCACCAAATAGTTTAAGGGTTGGTACGGCGAATCGTATTCAAAATTTGATCGGGAGTTGTTGATGACCATCATGCAGAAAGTAGCAATCATTACTGGCAGTCACAAAGGGCTAGGCTATGCGATCGCTCGCCAGTTAGCACAGCACGAAAATATTCAGGTGGATTTTCATGCTCTAAATGTCACGATCAATGTCTCCTTGTGGAATGAGGTGAGCCGATGAACAAAATTTGTGCTTTGGTGGGTGTGGGGCCAGGGCTTGGCTTGGCTCTTGCTCGGCGGTTTGGACTAGAAGGATATCAAATGGCACTCTTAGCCCGTCGTCCAGAGGCGTTGACTGAATACACCAAAATCTTAAGTGATGCCGGAATTGTGTCAACTGGATTTGAGGTTGATGCGGCTGATTCTGCCTCAATCTCAGCGGCCTTTACCGAGGTTCAGCAGCAGATCGGTCATCCTGATGTTTTGATCTACAATGCAGCTCTGCTCAAACTAGATTCTGTGATGAGTCTGACTACTAAAGATTTAGTGCAAGACTTCAAGGTTAATGCTGCCGGAGCCATCAGCGCGATTCAACAGGTATTGCCTGGGATGCAGCAACAAAAAAGCGGCACGATTCTATTAACGGGCGGCGGCTTGGCACTCTATCCTAGTCCTCAATTAATTTCGCTCGGTATTGGTAAGGCGGCAATCCGGTATCTTGCTTTGGGTTTAGCAGAAGAATTGAAAGCAGACGGAATTCATCTGGCGACTGTGACAATTTGTGGAACCATCGCCCCAGACACGAAATTTGACCCCGATGCGATCGCCCAGGTGTATTGGCAATTGCACCAGCAGACTCCTGAAACTTGGCAAGTTGAATATGTCTATCAATGAGGTGAATCAGTGCAATTTTTGATCGTCGGACGTGTTAAAGCTGAAACCAAAATTGAACAGGTTTTACCCGTTGTCAAGCCAGAGGCGGCAAAAGTTTGGGAACTTTATGCCAGCGATCGTCTACGCTCGATTCACTACATTGCTGATAAGAGTGGTGCTGTATTGTTATGCGAGGCAAATAACGTTGAAGAAATCAACGCGATGATTGCTCAGTTACCGATGGCGCAAGCAGGTGTCATGCAATTTGAAGTTATTCCGTTACTTCCCTACACAGGTACCGAAGAGCTTTTCGCTCAATAATCATTTGTCCTCATCACCCCAAAAATTGCATGAGTCACCATTTTGATTCGCCAGAATCTCGGCAAGACAGCCGGATCAACATCTGCGACATTTATTTGTTCAATGCCGACGATCCCCAGAAGATTGTCGCGGTGATGACTATTAGCCCTTTAGCTGGGTTGCCTTCACCGTTTACAGGTCAACCCCAATGGGATACTTTTAGACCTGAAACAGCCTACGAATTTCGGTTTGATACCGATGGCGATGCAAAATCTGACGTTGTTTTCAGATTTGTTTTTCAGGGAGATGCTAACCCCCAATCTTGGTCTCTCACTTACCTCAGCGGCGAAGCAGCCCGCGATCATCACGCTACAGGGCAAGAGTTAGGGCAGGGGACTGTGAATGAGGTTGCGCCTATTGCCAATCTAGGACGGATCTGGACAGGGTTGGCAGGCGATCCTTTCTTCCTGGATGCGGTTGCTGCCCGTGTTTGTCTCGATAATGCCATCCAAAATAATGTCTGGGATGCCGAAAGTTTCAGCACTGGAGCCAGTACAACGGGAGCAACTAATGTTCTAGCGATCGTTGCTGAACTGCCCCTCGATCGCATCTCAAATACACCATTTAGTTTTTATGCAACGGTTGCAGCCAACGATCACGGACATTGGACGCAGGTGAATCGCTGTGGCAAGCCCAATTTCGCGGCAACATTCAATGATAACCCTGAAGGATCATTACGCTACAATTCGACCGACCCAGACACAGACTATGACAACTTTGCTCAGCCTGTAATCAGCTTAGTCACTCAAATTTGTCACGTAGCACAGAGCACCGATCGACCTGCAAATTACGGACAGATGGTAGCAAACTGGTCATTTCCCGATGTTCTTCCTTTTAACCCACTGCTTCCAGCCAGTTTTGGGTTTGCCGGCATCAATGGGCGGAGGTTACAAGATGATTTTGGCACAGTCGTTTACACGCTGTTCTTCAATACTTTACTTCAGAATAAAGTCCCGCCGCCGATCGATCTAAGGACTGAATTTCCCTATATTGCTCCAGCTAGACCTCTACCCACAGATTCATCTGTTGGTGTCCCTAGCCGACAAGAGGGATAAGTAACAGATATGGGTGGCTCGAATGCACCGTTTACAGCCGATCGAGGAGCCGAAACGGCTGTGTATCTAGCAAGTCTTCCAGAGGATGGCGCACAAGGTAAGTTCTTTGCTGAAATGAGAAGGTTTGGTGGACCGATATTGCTGTCTTGGTAATCAAGATTGCCCCTAATATATCAATCCATGAAATGTTAAGAATACTGGAGGGACTATAGAGAATAAAACTAACGGAAAGATTGCGTCAAACGATTTAACGACCTGAATTAACCGGAGAGATTGTATGAAACTCATCATGTTTGGCCCAACTGGTACGATCGGCAGTCGAATTCTCAATGAAGCCTTGCAGCGAGGACATACATTGACGGCAATTACTCGCGATCCATCCCGCTTTTCTGTCTCCCATAAAAACTTAACGGTGGTTGCGGGTAATGCGCTATGAAGTTGTCCGGCAGGCAGCCGATCCAGAAGCAACGCTAATGATGTTTCTGCAAAGCACCTATGAGGCGGCAGCAAATTTAGCCCATTGGGATCGAGGATTGCTAGAGAGATCGCCAGTCTCATCAATACAAAGGGAAAAAGAATGACAAAAGTTTTAATCGTGTATACCTCAAGCTTTGGTAACACCAAGCGAATGGCTGAAGCTATTACGAATGGAGCGCGTTCTGTTGAAGGCACAGAAGTTATCTGCAAAGAAGCATCTGAAGCGACAGCCGATGATGTGCGCGTCGCCGATGCGATCGTCATGGGTTCTCCCGTCCGTCATCGGACTGCTGATGCACGAGTCAAGAAGTTCATTGAGGAGGTCTGCGAGAAACTGTGGTTAACGGACGAAATGGTAGGTAAAGTTGGCGGTGTCTTTACCGTCGGCGGTGGCTACGGCGATTGTGGCGCAGGTTCCGAATTAGCTCAGTTGGGATTGTTAGGTGCTTTTGCGGCGGCAGGAATGATTCTCGTGACACTACCCAAAACAACACCAGGCTTCCAAGTGGCAGGAATGCATTGGGGGCCGCATGGTCGTTCTGGCGGCTCGCAAATGGAACCCGTTGGCATTACCGAAGAAATGATGCAAGCCGCTTGGCATCATGGCGCAAATGTTGCTCGTGTCGCTGCCGCATTGAGAGATCGGGACCTATTGGCAAAAGGTAATGTTTCTCCCTCACCGGAAATTTTAGCAATGTTTGCTTAGAAATTATTTAGGAGAAATATCCATGTCTGAATCGATCTCGACAGAACCTACGGTTTTCGATAAAAAGCCGATGGTCATATCCCTAGAAGCTGGCAATTACCACTGGTGTAGTTGCGGTTTGTCAGCCAATCAGCCCTTCTGCGATGGCGGGCACAAAGGTACAACCTTTACACCTGTAACCTTTGAACTCGCTGAACCTAAGCAGGTTGCTCTTTGCCTTTGCAAACATTCAGGTAATGCGCCTTTCTGCGACGGTGCCCACACGAAACTCTAGTTCCATCCTGTTGAAGTCTGGTATTAACCCGTAGAGAGCAACAATGAAAAACAAATTTACGATCGAAAATGCAGTGATGTTGTTGATCGACCATCAGCAAGGTACTATCAAACTCGCGCTTAACTTACCCCGTGAGGATATCGTGCAAAATACCCGCGCCTTGGCTCGCACGGCAGTAGAAACTGAAATGCCGCTTGTGTTGACCAGCAGCATGGAAGCTAATTTTCAAGGATTACTGCTCGACGATTTACAGAAAATCGCGCCAGTTGCCTACGAGAAACGAGTAAAACGTCCGGGCGTGGTGGACTGCTGGGAGTACGACGATTACAGAAATGCAGTCCTGGCAACAGGCAGAAAAAAATTGATTATGGCGGGTTTAACCAATGACGTTTGCATCGTCTTTCCTGCCATCAGTGCAGTCGAAGACGGCTTTGAAGTGCAGGTGGTAGTGGATGCCGGGGGTTCCCCCACGTCGATCGCGGATGAAACTGCCCTGAGAAGAATGGAAAAGCATGGTGTCACCCTGACTTCAACGAATCAAGTGATGGCAGAATTGGCTAATTCGTGGTCGGAAGGTACCGGACAGACGATTCAAACCATCATGTATGAAGAAATACTCGCCAAACTAATGTAATTGAGCAGGAGACCCAGCGGATGCAGGTACAAGTAGAACAACGTCGCGTCATTCAAATTATCCGAGCGGAGGTAATGAGCGATCGCCCAGAATTCCGCGCTTACAGTCTGGGGCGCCACAATCTGGGGGATGGTATCGATCCGTTTATCCAGTTGGATCATTTCTACATGCGGGCACCGATCTTTCCGCCCCATCCCCATGCCGGGTTTTCTGCCGTTACTTACATGTTCGAGGATTCAGCAGGATCGTTTCAAAATCGGGATAGTTTAGGCGATCGCGCCCTCATTCATCCCGGCGATTTACACTGGACTCAAGCAGGTAGCGGACTAATGCACGAAGAAATTCCCAGTCCGCCAGGCACACTCTGTCATGGGGCACAAATCTTCGTCAATTTAGCGGCGAAGCACAAGTGGAGCCAGCCTGTTGCGCTGCATTTAGACTCAGCCTTGGTGCCGGAATATGTCAATCCCACAGGCGGTAAAGCGCGAGTGGTGGTTGGCTCTGCCTTTGGGTTGGAATCTCCCCTCCAGCCTTTGACTCCCGTGACATTGTTGGATGTAACGCTGCCACCGCTGGGAAAAATTATCCATACCCTGCCGCCTTCCCACCATGCCTTTGTGCATGTGATTCAGGGGAGCGGCGAGTTTGGGGCAGGGCGATCGCACTTAGAAGCCCTGGATGTCGCACTGCTTGAACAAGGAAGCGAAACTGCGATCGTACAAGCCAATGAGCTTGGCTTGCATTACCTCCTCGGAGCAGGCGAACCCCTGAACGAGCCAGTTGTTTCTCAAGGTCCCTTTGTGATGAACACAGATGAGGAGATCCAAAGAGCCATTGTCGCCTATCAAAGTGGTCACATGGGCCGCTTATAAAGCGTTTACAAGATTTAAGCATGACCCAATCCCCTTGTCCTTAATCACTCAAAAATTTAATCCGAACTAGAGCTGCTTTGATTGCCCAAGCTCGATCACAAGATCGATTATTTCCGTTTTATTTCAGTCAACCCCTATCTATCCTTGAGGACTAAAACCATGAAACTGGAAGGAAAAGTAGCGCTAGTGACAGGCAGTAGTCAAGGCATTGGACAGGCGATCGCCATTCGCTTAGCCCAGGAGGGCGCTAGCGTCGTGATTAACTACCGCTCCCACCCGGAAGGTGCGGAGGCCACGCTGGCCCAGGTAAAAGCCGCTGGGGGCAAATGTCACATGGTGGATGGATTCACGCTGCAAGGCGATACGGGCAACCTCGCCGATGTCCAGCGCCTGGTGTCAGAAAGCGTTGACCACTTTGGGCAGCTTGATATCTTGGTCAATAATGCGGGCATTGAGAAAAATGCCGATTTCTGGAATGTCACCGAAGCTGATTACGATGCGGTGATGAATGTGAATCTGAAGGGGATATTTTTTGCCATTCAAGCTTTTGTGCAGCATTGCATGGCCGTGTCGCATCCCGGTAAAGTAATCAACATTAGCTCGGTGCATGAAGAGTTGCCGTTTCCGCATTTTGCCGCGTACTGTGCTAGCAAAGGAGCCTTAAAAATGCTCACCCGCAATCTATCCGTAGAGTTAGCGCCGTTGGGGATCACGATTAATAATGTGGCGCCGGGGGCGATCGAAACGCCGATCAACACCAAACTCCTGAATGATCCCACCAAACTCAACGCCCTGCTGCAAAATATTCCCCTAAAGCGCTTGGGGCAACCGGCAGATGTGGCCGCCATGGTGGCTTTTTTGGCTTCTGCTGATGCTGATTATGTCACCGGCACGACGCTCTTTGTCGATGGCGGTCTGCTCTGGAATTATCAAGAACAGTAGAAACTGATACAAACTAAATTGGTCAATAGTTGGTTGATCTATGATAAGTCGGATTAGTTCCCATGTTATTTAGGGAGGTTAAAGTCGATGAACAATTTATCAGGTAAAGTCGCGATCGTGACCGGCTCTTCGCGGGGTATTGGCAGCATCATTGCCCAGGATTTGGCCAAAGCTGGGTGCAGCCTGATTGTTAACTACTCAGGGAGTGAAGCGGCTGCTAAAGCGGTGGTGGATCAGATTACAAGCGCTGGAGGGCAGGCGATCGCTGTGCGTGCCAATGTCGCCTCACCGAGCGATATGACGGCTCTGTTTGATGCGGCGATTACCCAGTATGGCAAGGTTGATATTTTAGTTAACAACGCGGGCATCAATATCTACAAATTAGTGAAAGATACGACGGAGGAAGATTTCGATCGGATTTTTCAAATCAATGTCAAAGGCGTTTTTCTCGGTCTAAAAGAGGCGGCCACGCGGCTAGAAGTGAATGGTCGCGTAATCAATTTTTCTTCGTCCGTGACTCGCTTAATGTTGCCGACCTATGGCGTTTATTCCGCCACAAAAGCCGCCGTTGAGCAGTTAACGCGGGTCTTTGCCAAAGAGGCTGGGGCACGGGGCATCACCGTGAATTCGATTTCGCCGGGGCCGACCAATACCGATCTGTTTTTAGAGGGTAAGAGCGAAGAAACCATCCAGCGATTAGCCGCCATGTCGGCACTGGGCCGGATTGGTGAGCCAGTCGATATTTCTCGGGTGGTGCTGTTTTTGGCCAGTGAATCAGCGAGTTGGGTGACTGGCCAAAATCTAGGGGTAAATGGCGGTTTTGCCTAGTTGATACAATCCAAAAATTCTGTCGCACCAATGACTATGCCATACGTCAATATCCAGATTACCAAAGGGGCCACGAGGGAGCAGAAAGCTCAGCTCGTAGCCGAAGTGACTGATTCACTTGGGCGGATTCTGGGCAAGAAACCAGAGCATACGCATATCGTGATTCAAGAAATTGCCGAAGAAAATTGGGGGCTAGAAACTGTAACTTGATTCTTGGACAAATCTACCCATTGTTGCTCAATTGTGGGTAGCTTTTTCACTCGCAAGTTCTGCTAAGGTTGGAATA
>NZ_JAEQCB010000083.1:0-19280 GCF_020738785.1 Microcoleus sp. PH2017_05_CCC_O_A
TATCGAGAAGCTGGAGAAACAAATATGGCACAGGCACAACGGCTCGCTGGCTATGGTCTAGACGTTTTGAAGAAGCTGTTTAGAATGAAATAGCCCTGGGTCAACTTGACAGCCTGATGCTCTGTTTGTCTCTGCAATGAGGCAGTATTCGCAAATGCGATCGGCACGGAGAGCAACTAAACGCCTAAGTTCGACGCTAATGTAAGGACGAGGCATAAAAAACTTACTCTTTGACGACGTGTTTGTGAGCGACTGCTTTGATGAGAGTCAACAGATGTTCTATTACCAGAAAATTGTCTAATTCTGTTTTTTCATCGGTGCTCAAATCTTGGTTGTTGTGTGCGTAAATTAGGTCGGCGATATGCTCTTTTGCTTCTTCGGATAGTTGAAAGTTGACAATGCTTTCGGGAGTGGCACCAGCAGCAAAAAACTCAACTATTTCTGCATAAGCTTGGGGGATTTTAGTGGCTACGGTCATAACTTGTTTCTCCTTTTTTTGTTTATATCACAGCTTGTCTAGTTTTGCCAATTGTTTCTCGGCAAATTCGCGGACTTGTTCATATTGTTTGAGGAGAGGTAAGGTTTCTGGGTCATCTTTCCACCCCCGTGCTAATTCTTGGACTGCTGCATATCGCACCATGAAATTATCGTCAGATTGAGCGTGTTGTTTGATCCAAGGTAAGGTTTCCGGGTCATCTTTCCACCCCCGTGCTATTTCTTGGACTGCTGCACATCGCACATACGAATCATCGTCCGATCGAGCGCGTTGTTTGATCCAAGGTAAGGTTTCCGGGTCATCTTTCCACCCCCGTGCTATTTCTTGGACTGCTGCACATCGCACATCCGAATCATCGTCAGATTGAGCGCGTTGTTTGAGGATAGGTAAGGTTTCCGGGTCATCTTTCCACCCCCGTGCTAATTCTTGGACTGCTGCAAGTCGCACAGTAAAACTATCATCAGATTGAGCGCGTTGTTTGAGGATAGGTAAGGTTTCCGGGTCATCTTTCCACCCCCGTGCTAATTCTTGGACTGCTGTACCTCGCACAGTCAAACTATCACCAGATTGAGCCCATTGTTTGAGGATAGGTAAGGTTTCCGGGTCATTTTTCCACCCCCGTGCTATTTCTTGGACTGCTGCTTGTTGCAGATTCCAATTATAGTTAGAGTGAGTCCATTGTTTGAGGATAGGTAAGGTTTCCAGGTCATCTTTCCAAGTAAAAGCGATCGCACTTACTGCTTTACTGCGAATTTTACTAACTAAATCTGCCTTTTCTCCATAAAAATCATAATAGTAATTGAGGTCGTACTTCGTTAACTCTTTCAATCGCTCCAGCAATTGACTATCAACAGCAGCAATCACCTTTCTATCCCTCACCTCATCCAAACACTTCGCCGCCAAAAACAGATTTGTAAACTTTTGCGCTTCCCCATCTTGCTCAATCAAAAATTGAATCAATTCCCCTGTCAACTGTCCCGCAATCAATCCCGCAATCAAACACAAAACTTCCTGCCAAGATTCATCATCCCAGTGCGGGCCAAAAACTTCTGCTTTCAACTCATCCAGCGATAGTTCTAAAGCCTGAACCCTATTCACAACTTGCGATGCACAGAAATATTCCAAAAAAGTCCGGTGTATAAATCCGTAACTATCCGCACCCAAATAACATAAAATAAAGTTGCGAGTTCGCAGTTGATTAATGATTAACTTCGCCCGATTTCTCGGTTGGTCAAAATCTTTATTCTTCAGATATGCTGTCAGAATATCTTCCAAATCTCCCGCACTAATAATATTGCCAGCCAACCCTTCAGGTGCTGCTTGCATTTCCCAAGCAACTCGCCGCAGCATTTCTTGCTTGTCTTTAGCATCAATCGTTTTTGGATCGAGCCTGCTATCCTCTACTAAAGACCTTTCCACATCCCATTGATACAGCAATACCCGCGAAGCTTGATTGTAAAGTTCTGCCCTGTCTCTCGGCAATTCTTGACTGCGATTCAAAATTGCCATAATCGTTAACAATAACGGATTTCCGGCTAAATCTTGAATTGTTGATGAATACTCTAGCGCTCTTTTCATCCGATCGCAAATTCGCACTTTTTCCCTAGCATCAGCAAAAGTCAACTCATGCCAGCGGTGCACAAAATCCTGAATCTGTGCGGGATTCAAGTCTTGCAGGATAAAGTGATGAAACTGGGCATCTTGCAACCGTTGAGGCTTGTAACCAATAATCCGAGACGTGACAATCACTCGCACGCGCGGATACTCGTTGGTAAACCGATGAATCGCGGTAATTACATCTTCTCGTTTCCCCGAATCGAAAATTTCATCTAATCCGTCGAACATCACCACAGCGTCGCCGGCTTTAAGTTGTTCGTGCAATTGATGCTGATTCAAGTCACAAATAAAACCGGAATTTTTATGGCAAAATTCCAGGAAATTCTTGCAATGTTTTGATTCCACGTTGCGAATGTAAATCCGCAATTCTATTAGCAGCGGAATCGGGAGAGATGTTACGCTATTTAAAGGCGATCGCGCCCAGGTTAATGCTAAATATTGTAACAGAGTAGATTTGCCCGAACCCGGATCGCCTAAAATCACAATGTAGGGATAATTTGACTTGTCATTGATGACATCTACCACGGATACGATGGGCTGAGAAAAATAACCGCGTCGATATTTCTCTAAATTTTCAAGTGCGATCGCCTCTAGTCGATCGCTATCTTCCAACCGCCGTTGATGTTCCTTGGGAATTTCGTAAGCTTGGGGCAGAAATGACTCGTAAATTAAGCGCACATCTTGGAAAATAAAGATTTGCCAAACTTTCAGCTTTTCGCGATAATCGTAGGTATTGCTATCGACGCTGCTTAAATCCAGATTGCTGTAACGTTCGCACAAAGCCTCTTGATATTGCCTCAAATCAAAATCGGGGATTATCCCAGCAATTTGTTGAGTGTTTTTCTGAATGCTATCCAGATTTTGAGCATTCAAGATATCCCGCAAGTCTTTTGAGTCAAAGAGAATTTCTTGGACTTCGGCGAGATACTGATTGGCGATGGTTTGCCACTTAAATCTGGCGGGTAAAGCTGCTAAATCTAGTTGAGTCCAGGTTTGTTCGAGAAGTTCTGCATCTAGGGATTCGCGATCGCTCTCAAAGGCCTTACCCAAAATTTCCTTAACTGACTTGTTGCCGATAAACTTTTTAACATCTTTAATATACAGCTTAATCTGTTCTTGGGAAAGTCCGCTGATTTTCAACTGCTGTTGCACTAACTCCAAAAACTTTTTCAGCGCTTTACCCGCTGCGACTTGTCTGGGGTCTTTTTCGCCAAATAAGACGTTTTTTAGGGAATCTTTGAAAAAATCTTTTACTAAATCCTTCGCGCCGTCTACTGCCAACTCTTCTAAGATGGGTTTGACGAGAATGCCGACTCCTTGGGTTACTCCCCAGACCACAAGCCAATCAATCATAAAGCTAGCCCGACAAATAAATTGATTTCTATAATATAGCAATTCTAAATCATTTGTGAATTTCTTGCTCCCTCCCCTTAATAAGGGGAGGGTTGGGGTGGGGTAAAAAACTTGCGACTCATTTAGGATTGCTATAGCAGAGGGCGAAGCATTCCGGCTTCTAACTTATTGGTGAGAAGCAGATATTTATCGCCGGAATGCTTCGCCCCTACCAGGTATATTTTACCAAACTCAAATGCACGAGATCGAGACTTGAGCTACACCCAGCAATTCCCTCATCAGCGGCCGCCCAAAAATAGTTACATTTTTATATATTTTTTGTCAGTTGCTTGTGCTATACTCTAATAATCGAAGTGTGAGCAATTTAAAATTTAATGCACATATTTCCATTATTAAATGATATCATGTCAACTGCAAGAAGTAAAGCAATCTCTCCTCCAAAAAACGAAAATTTTTTTGAGATATCATTAAAAAAAGTAAAGCGCAAAATGGCTAAAATTAAGACAGGAAACTAGCGACAATTATGACATACGATTACGACTTGTTTGTGATAGGTGCAGGCTCTGGCGGATTGGCGAGTTCTAAGCGGGCGGCATCCTACGGGGCGAAGGTGGCGATCGCCGAAAATGACTTAGTAGGCGGCACCTGCGTAATTCGCGGCTGTGTCCCCAAAAAACTCATGGTGTACGCCTCTACATTTTCGCATCTCTACGAAGATGCGATCGGCTACGGTTGGAGCCCTGTAGAAACCAGCTTCAACTGGGAAAAACTCGTCACCACTGTAGATACAGAAGTGCGACGACTCAGCCAACTCCACATCAGCTTCCTCGAAAAAGCCGGAGTTGAATTAATCTCAGGATATGCCAAATTTATCGACCCCCACACTGTCGAAGTTGGTGACAAAAAATACACCGCTGCTAAAATCTTAATTGCTGTCGGCGGCGAAGCTCACAGAATCGATATTCCTGGCATCGAACACGCGATCACTTCCCGCGAAATCTTCTTGTTAAAAGAGCAGCCGAAACGGTTGGCAATTTTGGGCGGCGGCTACATCGGCGTTGAATTTGCTTGCATCATGAATGGCTTGGGAAGTGAAGTAACTCAAATCATCCGGCGCGATCGCATTTTGCACTACTTTGACGAAGAACTTCGCGCCAACGTCCAAGAAGGAATGGTTAAACACGGCATCAATTTCGTCACAGGAAGCTCGATCGAGTGGATAGAGAAAACTCCTGAAGGCTTAAAGTTACAATTGTGGGGAAAATCTCAAGAAACCTTGACAGTAGACGCAGTTTTGTGCGCTACCGGACGATCGCCCAATTTGGAAAAACTGGCTTTGGAGAATGCCGGAGTTGAAACCGAGAAAGGTGCGATCGCAGTTACCAAAGACAGCCGCACCAATCAACCGCACATTTTTGCTGTCGGAGATTGCACCAACCGGATTAATTTAACGCCAATTGCGATCGCCGAAGGACGCGCTTTTGCAGATACGGAATTTGGCAACAATCCGAGAGCAATTAGTTACGAAAATGTCGCATCAGCCGTATTTTCCCAGCCGGAAGCTGCTACAGTCGGCTTAACTGAAGAACAAGCCAAAGCTAAATTTCCCGACTCAATTAAGTGCTACACAGCCAAGTTTCGGCCGATGTTTCACGCTTTGACAGGTGCAGATGAAAAGACTTTTGTCAAGTTAGTTGTTGAAACTAATACTGACAAAGTTTTGGGCGTGCACATGGTTGGGAAAGACGCGGGCGAGATTATTCAAGGAATGGCGATCGCCGTTAATATGGGAGCTACCAAGAAAGATTTCGATTCGACGATCGGTATTCACCCCTCGACTGCTGAAGAGTTTGTGACTCTGCGATAAATAGGGTATTTCATAATTATGAAAAACGGGCAAGATGCCCGTTCCACAAGAGAGTTTATCTGTTGTGGCACAGGCATCTTGCCTGTTTTTTGTGGCACAGGCATCTTGCCTGTTAATTTTGTGGCACAGGCATCTTGCCTGTTACTGACCTTCTAAGCGGATTCATGCTCAAAATAATATTTTAAACAAATTGAACCTTTTTTGAACTTGTCCTGTCTAAACCCCTCAGATAACGAACAGGTGAGGGATACTTCACAGGTGTTAGGTGTGCCAGCCAATGTTTTAATCGATGATTGTTCCGACTCCGACTTAGTTGATAAATGCTTAAAGGGCGATCGCACTTGCTTTCGTCACCTTTACGGGCGCTACCAACACAAAGTCAGATCAACCCTTTACCAACTCTGCGGTTCATCACTTCTAGACGACTTAACCCAAGAAGTATTTCTGCGAGTCTGGAAAGGATTACCCAAACTCAAGCACCAGGAAAACTTTTCAACTTGGTTGTATCGCATCACTTGGAACGTGGCATCCGACCAAAGACAAGCATTTGCCAAACAGCATTCTTTTGACTCCCAGCTCAAAAATCAAGAAACAATGGATCGCGTTATTCCCAATAATAACACATCAGACTTGATGCAGTTGCACTATCAAGATTTAGTGCAGCGAGGACTGGAGCAATTGAGTTTTGAACACCGCAGTGTTTTGGTGCTGCACGACTTAGAAGATATCCCGCAAAAAGAAGTAGCCCAAATCCTGGGAATGCCAGCGGGAACTGTTAAATCTCGCGTGTTTTATGCCCGAAATGCCATGCGACAATTTTTGCAAAAACAGGGGGTAGACGAACTGTGAACGATGAAAATAGCGACAAAAGATTAGTGAATTTCTTGAAGCAAAATAGCCCAAAAGTTCCGGACGCTACCCCCGATCTTGAGCAAAGAGTTTTAGCAGCAATAGATAGGAATGACAGGGCGAGAGAGCTAAATGGTCTCGGCTATTTGCGATTTACAGAGTCTAGTAAAAGCTCAAAATTCCTCGGTTTTCCCAAGTGGGGTTTTCCGGCTGCAATCTTCGCTGGCCTGCTAGTTTTTGCTTCGGGCTATCGCGTCCTAGTTACCGCACAATTACAGGCGGATGAAGCGGCTCACTTGGAAGCATTTCTGGTCAATAATTGGGAGGGTGTATTGAACGATTCCCGCACGGCAACTATGAGCGATCGCCCACAAACAGATTTATTTGATTTCCCTGTTACTGCTGACACCGAACCGCCAACAAATTAACTAATCTTAAAGAGGTAATTTTTCATGTCAATGCGCCAATTTTCGGCTATGGCAGTTTTAATGTTAACCCTCGGTACTACAGCCGCTGCAACCGCCGCTCCCAGCCCCGCTCAACCGGAAACAATTGCCCAAAACCAGCGTCCCAATCGATCTGGTGGCAAAGAGAACGGGCTGTTTGACAAACTAAATTTAAGCGCCGATCAAAAGCAGAAAATGCAGGCTGTTCGCGATCGCTACAAAGACCAAGTTTCTCAGCGAATGCAAGCAATCCGCCAAGCCAGACAAGAATTGGAAACAATGATGTCGGGTACGACGGCAAATGTCGGCCAAATGCGCGACAAACACCGCCAAATCATGGGATTGAGGCAGCAGTTAGAAGAGGTACAATTTGAAAGTACATTAGCCATGCGAGAAGTGCTGACACCCGAACAGCGCAGCCAGTTCTCGCAAATGATGCAGCAGCGCAGGGAAGCTGCTAAAACCCGGAAACAAAACAGCCAAAAATCCCAATAATCTACACCGCTACCGACTGCACACCCTACTAAAAAATAAACTTGTCGGGTGTGCACTCGCCAGTTCGATAATTTAAGTTAAAATAATTAGTTGGTAAATCTCATCAAATTTTCTGGATGAATCTACAAAACGATTCTAGTTACATTTATTTACACGGATTTGCGTCAAGTCCAGATTCAACTAAGGCTAAATATTTCCGCGATCGCTTTTATTCCCTAGGAATTGACCTCAAAACTCCCGATCTCAATCACAAGGATTTTTCGCGCCTCACTCTCACGCGCCAATTAGACCAAATAGAAACAGAATTTCTGCAAGCCCAATCCTCCGAATCTGTAGAAAATGTAAAAAATTTAGGGGAAGTTACCATCATTGGGTCTAGTTTTGGCGGGCTGACAGCGGCTTGGCTGGCCCAGCGACAATTATCAATAAAACAAATAGTTTTGTTAGCACCGGCTTTTCAATTTCTCTCTCATTGGCTGCCACAGTTGGGACAGCAACAGTTAGAAAAGTGGCAGTCTGAGAAATATTTGCCAGTTTACCACTACGGCGAACAGCGCTATTTGCCGTTGAATTATGAATTTGTGACAGATATGGCTCAATACCCTGAAGAAAAATTAATGCGCTCAGTCCCGACGTTAATTCTGCACGGCAAGCATGATACGATCGTACCGATTCAAGCTAGCAGAAGTTTTTCAGAGCATCGTCCCTGGGTGAAATTAATCGAACTAGAGGACGATCATTCTTTGGGAAATGTCCTAGCGGAAATTTGGGAAGCAATGCAAAACTTTTGCAAATTCAAAAATTAAAATTTGACAATCCCCAAAAATGGATACAATCCTCCGACTTAAGTCGTGAAAAACAAAAATTTTAGACAACGTTTAAACTCCAAGATTCCTGTGTGGAGTAAATCTAAAATCTCAAGTCTAAAATCTCAAGTCTACTCACCAACTTGCAAGTTTCAAAAATCAAATGACTGAACAAGATAAATCGACTCGCACCTTAGCCGTTGACATTGGCGGAAGTGGCATCAAAGTTATGGTTTTGGACGCTGAAGGTGAACCCCAAACGGAACGCAGCCGTTTAGAAACGCCTCAACCGCCGAAGCCGGAACCGATACTGGAAACCATAGCCTCTTTGGCCAGCGGACAAGGCGAATTTGACCGAGTATCCGTCGGTTTTCCCGGCGTCGTGTCCCGCGGTATTATCAAAACCGCAGTCAATTTAGATCCATCTTGGATCGATTTTGACCTAGCAACTACTCTCAAAGATCGATTGGGAAAACCTGTGCGAGTGGCTAACGATGCTGACATTCAAGGATTGGGATCAATTGCTGGAACGGGAGTAGAATTAGTAATTACTCTCGGCACCGGTTTCGGTTCTGGTTTGTTTGTCGATGGTATCTTGGTACCCAATCTAGAATTAGGACATCACCCGTTTCGCAAAGGGGAAACTTACGAACAGCAATTAGGGCGAGCCGCCTTAGATACAGTCGGCCCCAAAAGATGGAACCGCCGTCTGGAAAGAGCCCTCGTCTTCCTGCAAAATCTCTTTAATTGCGATCGCCTTTACATCGGCGGCGGCAATACCAAAAAAATTGCTTTTGATTTACCGCCACAAGTTAAAATAGTACCGAATGTCAGCGGTTTGTTGGGCGGAATTGCTTTGTGGCGCGATTAAAATAGTCATTAGTCATTGGTCATTAGTCATTAGCTTATTAGTTATTGATGACAATCAAGGATTTATACGCTAGACATCATAAACTAATGACTAATTATCCTAATAGTGACCAACCAAATCGTAATTATAAAATCTACAATCTCAGACCAAAAATCATACCATGCTTCCCTTTATCCGCAAAGACTTAGCCGAACTTACCGCATACACTCCCCATCCGGGCGGCGCTTCAGGAGAATCAGCGCACTCGGAAATTGTACTCGATCGCCTAGACACCAACGAATGCCCTTATGATTTGCCAGAGGAATTAAAACAAAAGCTAGCTTGGACTTACCAGCAGTTAATTGAGACAAATCGCTATCCCGACGGAGGCCACGCAGCACTCAAAGAAGCGATCGCCCAATACGTCAACGAAGGGTTAAATATCCCCCCCCTTGTTAAGGGGGATCTCCTAAACGTCCCCCCCCTTAACAAGGGGGGGCTAGGGGGGGTTCCAGAGCCAAAAACAGCTATTACAGCCGACAATATTTCAGTCGGCAACGGTTCCGACGAACTAATTCGATCGCTCTTAATCGCTACTTGCTTGGGCGGCGCAGGCTCAATTTTCGTCGCCAATCCCACCTTTTCCATGTACGGAATTACCGCCACCACCCTGGGGATTCCCGTTGTCAGTGCCCGGCGCCGAGAAGATAACTTTGCGATCGACATCAATGCAGCTAAAAGGGCGATAGACCAAAATCAAAATCCCCCCGTCCGCATCGTCTTTGTCGTCCATCCCAACTCCCCCACAGCCAATGCTTTAACAATCAATGAAATAGAATGGCTGTCAAGTTTGCCCGAAAATATCTTAGTAGTAATTGACGAAGCCTATTTTGAATTCAGCCAAAATACCTTAGCCGAAAGATTGCACCAACATCCGAATTGGATAATTTTGCGAACATTTTCCAAAGCATTTCGCCTAGCGTCAATGAGAGTCGGATATGCGATCGCCCATCCCGAACTCACAGCCACCTTAGAAAAAATCCGCCTCCCCTACAACCTTCCCAGTTTCTCGCAAACAGCAGCAGAGTTTGCCCTCGCCCAGCGGCAGTTATTGCTAGCAGTAATTCCTGAAACTATCTCAGAAAGAGCCAAATTAATTGCAGCGCTAACTCAGCATCAAAAACTGCAAGTTTGGCCGAGTGCAGCTAACTTCCTTTACCTGCGGGTGAAAGCTGCTGAGGGCGAATCGGCAGAACAAAAACACCAACAAATCATGCAGCAGCTAAAAGCTCAAGGTACTTTAATTCGCCACACAGGCGGAGGTTTGCGAATTACCGTGGGTACTCCCGACGAAAATGTGCGAACTTGCGATCGCCTCGCTGCGATTTTGACTTATTAACAAATTGGTTCGATCGTTCGGACTTCAGTCCTCAGGAAACGAGAGAGGACTGAAGTCCGAACGATCGAACTTATCGGGATTATTTTGCCGGACAGGATATATGTAATTTTTAATTATCAATCTGTCGCGCCGCGCGAATGGTTTGGGGAAATACGCCTACTAAAAGTGCCAAAGCTCGATCGGGAATTTGTGCCACCGTTTCCAAATCAAAATATTGTTCAAACTGAGTTAAAATCATTTGTGCGCGTTCCGCAGCTACAGACTTTGCCGTTAACTGTTCCGTTAACCGCACCCAATGCCGCCTAATTCCGAAAGCTTTCTGTCTTTCTGCGGGAGATAGAGGGCAAACAAAACAAAAATCCCCCACAGGAATCGCCTGCTGCGAGTCAGCATCAAAAGCACCTCCAACGGCAGCACCAGGCCCGGCAAACTCCGCATGGAAGCCTTTAATCAAAATTAGACCGTTTCGGCGACGGCTATCTACCATCAACAGCTTGCCGCCGTTGATTTCTGCGAGAATGTCAGATGAGTGGGGGTGTTCAGTCAAATCTGTGCCAAGGTTTCGATGTCACAAGTCCCGATCGGCCCAAAGGCGGGATCGGACAATATAATTAGATTTATCAAGTTTTGGATGCTCTTGTTGTCGATCGAGATTATCCATTTGAACTTACAGATAATACTGTCACAAGGTGGTAGCTCCAGCGCTCTCAAATAATATCAAATGCAAGCCAAACAAATAGTAGATATCCTCAAAGCAGATCTCCCGACGCTTTTTGAGAAAGACATTTCCTACGACATCTACACAAAAGATGTTTTTTTTCAAGACCCTGTTAACAAATTTAAAGGAAAAATCAACTATCGCATTATCTTTTGGACTCTGCGATTTCACGGGCAGCTATTTTTCACCGAGATTTACTTCGACCTGCACGACGTAAGTCAGACAGCCCCTGATACTATTGTGGCAACTTGGACTGTTCGCGGGATACTGCGCGTACCCTGGAAAGCTCGGATCTTCTTCAACGGCTATTCTACATACAAGCTGGATCCAGAGGGCTTAATTTACCAACATATCGATACCTGGGACAGAGATCCCGGAGAGATTCTCCAGCAGTTTTTGGGCAAAGGCGAGGATGTCACCCCAAGATAAGCCAAAAAGGTCGATCGCTACGCCTCTAATTGCCAATTCACTCTCTCAATAGCGGAAAACGCATACATATAGCCATCATTGCGGTGTATTGCCCTACAGTATTTGTAACGAACTGGACTGACTTTTCCTGTGGCACACATCATTTCAAAAACTCCACTCGCTCTGACAATCAGCCTGCCTCTATGAGTACCCGCAAATTTTCCTGCGGGCAAAGTTGCTTGTACCATGTCCCCAGTTTTAAAACCAAAAAATTCCTTGCACCGTGGTAACTGTTCAGAGGGGTAACGAGATCGTGCGGATTCCAGCCATTTCAACCAGGTAGTTTAGACCTATTTCTTCAATTTTTCAGGTCTGATGGCACCTCAAACCCATCAACTTCGTACCCCCTCCTGAACAGCTACCATTTTTGCTTGTGGAACGGGCATCTTGCCCGTTCCAAAATTTGATTAAAATGACTTTTGCAAGAGGTATAATGGGGACTAAAGTCCTCTGATTGCGGACTAAAGTCCTCACTACAAACCTATCTTAACAAAGCAATCCGCGCCTTGCACCTTAGCGGACATTTTAAACTAATTATCCGAACCTAAAATCAAGCCCGATCGCGCCGGCAGCATCAATTCTAACTGCCGAGTTTCCCCTTCACCTTTCCAAACAAACTCACCTTTACCAAACAGCAATTTCTCGTGAGGAGATTTCAAAGTAGCTGCTTCAAAACTAACATTTGCCTCTTCAGTCGCTACATTGACAGCAACAACTATTTCCTCATCCCCCAAAATTCGGGCAAAAACGTAAACCGTTCCCTCAGCAAATATAATTTGGTAGTCTCCGGTGCGGAGGGCAGCGTATTTGTGCCGCAAAGCTATCAACTGCTTGTGGTAATCTAAAACCTCAAGTTCCCAGTGAGCTTCTAAGGGAAAACCGCGGCGAGAATCGGGATCGAGGGCACCCGGTAAACCAACTTCATCGCCGTAGTAAATGCTGGGAGCTCCAGGAAAAGTTAACAGCAGCAAATTAGCTAGTTCTACGCTAGCTTTATCGCCTCCAGCAATTGAGATCAACCGGGCTGTATCGTGACTCGCCAACAAATTAAGTTGAGTTAGCTGTATCGGCCACGGGTACAGTTCCAAAACGTGCTGGATTTTGTCGCCGTACTCTTGAGCAAACAGCGGCGGATATGGATGGTAAGAACGACCTTCAATTTGAGCTAAATCTACTCGGTCGCCCGCTGCAAAAGCAATAGTCGGCGCCGCAAACAGATAATTCATCACTCCGTCAAATTGACTGCCGTCTAGCCATTCTCTCGCATCTTCCCAAACTTCGCCGACAATGTAAGCTTCGGGATTAATTGCTTTGACTCGCTCTCGAAATTCTTGCCAAAATCCGGGAGTTTTAATTTCAAAAGGAACATCTAGCCGCCAGCCATCAATGCCGAATTTAATCCAGTATTCGGCAATTTCCATGATGTATTCTCGCACTTCTGGATTGTCGTGATTGAATTCCGGCAAGGCTCGATTGCCATCCCAACCTGCGTAATTAGCAGGAAAATTACCGTCGTAGGCAGATAGCGGCCAGCCTTCTATTTTAAACCAATCTACCCAAGGAGAATGGGGGCCGTTTTCGAGGATATCGTGAAAGAAGAAAAAGCCGCGGCTGGCGTGGTTGAATACGCCGTCGAGGACGATTTTGATGTTGCGAGCGTGGGCAGCGTCTAGAAGCTCTTTAAACGCTGGATTGCCACCCAACATCGGATCGACTTGATAGTAGTCGTGGGTGTGGTAGCGGTGATTGCAGGCCGACTGAAATATCGGGGTGAAATAAATTGCGTTAATGCCTAAGTCTTGCAGGTAGTCTAGCTGTTCCATCACGCCCCACAAGTCGCCGCCTTTGTAGCCTTGGAGGGTGGGGATTTCGTGCCATTCTTCCCAGATGAAGTTTTGCAGCAGGCGTTTGCGCGGCTGTTTGCTTTTAGCGAAGCGATCGGGGAATATTTGGTAGAATACCGCGTGTTTAACCCAGTCCGGCGTTTGGATTTGCATACAATTTTCCTGTCTTTTACGGCTTAGGCTACATTAGCAGATGTTTCTAGGAGATCTAGCTTTTGGTAGAGAATAGACGCTCGATCGAGTTTTGTCGATCGACCGATCGCAAAATATCACACAAATTTGCAGTCTATCTCACAAAATTGACAACTGATTCTAGCCCTAACCTGATTCTTTCATTAAACAGCCCTTATTTATTGATAGGTATTTCAACTCAAAACTGCCAACTTTTTTAAATATCCATGATTGATCGATGAGTATTTTAACTCACAACTCAAAACTCATAACACCAGTCCCGGACGCACTCCAACTCTCATAAACCTGGTTTTTTAAGTTTTGTTGAGGGTTTGAACGAAGTATTTGGATTAAACAACCCGGTTTCAGCGCCAGCGACTGAACTCCTAACTCAAAACTTCCTCGCTCCCCCCCTTGTCAAGAAGCCCTCACCATCCGACACTGGACTTGGAGAGTTCATAGATCCTAGGGAGAAAGTTCCTTGAAAAAAGTCTTAGCCATCATCCTCGGTGGCGGTGTCGGCACCCGCCTTTACCCCCTAACCAAACTGCGAGCCAAACCCGCAGTTCCCCTCGCAGGTAAATATCGCCTCATCGATATTCCTGTGAGCAACTGCATCAACTCGCAAATAGTCAAAATTTACGTCCTCACCCAATTCAACTCGGCATCCCTCAACCGGCACATCTCTCGCACTTACCAGTTTTCTGGCTTCACCGAGGGATTTGTCGAGGTACTCGCCGCCCAGCAAACTCAGGAAAACCCCAACTGGTTTCAAGGGACAGCGGATGCAGTTCGCCAATATCTTTCGCTGCTAGAACAGTGGGACGTTGACGAATACTTGATTCTGTCAGGCGACCACCTCTACCGCATGGACTACCAAAAGTTTGTGGATAGACACCGCGAAACCAATGCCGATATCACCCTCTCCGTTTTGCCGATGGACGAGAAGCGGGCCTCAGATTTTGGTTTGATGAAAATCGACGACAACGGCCGCATTATTTCTTTCAGCGAAAAGCCAAAAGGCGATGCGCTCAAACAAATGCAGGTGGATACTACTAAACTGGGACTGACAGCGCAGCAGGCTCAGGAAAGTCCTTACATTGCTTCGATGGGGATTTACGTCTTCAAAAAAGAAGTTCTGATTAAACTCCTGAAAGAATCTCCCAACCAAACTGATTTTGGTAAAGAGATTATTCCGAATTCTTCAAAAGACCACAACGTTCAAGCTTATTTGTTTGACGATTATTGGGAAGATATCGGAACGATTGAGGCTTTTTATGATGCTAACTTGGCGCTGACAAAACAGCCTAAGCCTCCTTTCAGTTTCTACGATGAAAATGCGCCGATTTATACTCGCCCGCGTTTCTTGCCGCCGACTAAGCTTTTAGATACTCACGTGACGGAATCAATTATTGCTGAAGGCTGCATTCTCAAACAGTGCCGCATTGACCATTCTGTGTTGGGAGTTCGAGCGCGCATTGAAGCTGGATGTACGATTCAAGATAGCCTGCTTATGGGTGCTGACTTCTACGAACCCGACGCGGAACGGCATTCGAGTTTAGACCACGGTGGCGTCGCCCTCGGTATCGGTGCAGATACTACAATTCGTCGCGCGATTGTGGACAAAAATGCCCGCATCGGCCGGAACGTTCAAATCATTAATAAAGACCGAGTGGAAGAAGCCAACCGCGAGAGCCAAGGTTTTTACATCCGCAGCGGCATTGTCGTAGTTCTGAAAAACGCCACGATTCCTGATGGAACTATCATTTAGTTATTAGTCATTAGTCATTAGTCGTCAGTCATTAGTTTTTTAAGTTAAAATCTGTTATCTGCCAGCCAGTGACTGATGATAAATAAATAAATTAGTGACAGATAACCAATGACCGATGACTGATGACTGATGAAGAAAATATTTTTTTTACTTCATTATTAATTGCAACTGTTGGTGCAAGGCTGTCGAAATATTTGGCTTCATTCAAACTCAGGCGCATTAATAAGGAACAGTCTCTGTTACGGTCTGCGGTGATACGCGTATGTTCGATCGCCTGCGTCTGGCGGATTGCTTCTGATTCTTGTATTTGCGATCGTAGCACGACTGACAAATGCGCTGCCCGTTTCTTAGCATCACACAACTTTCGGAACTATCTTTCCAATCGTCGCAGCAGCCGCAAGGCCAACTTAGCAAATAATTCATGATGTTATCACCCTCGTAACGTTAACAAGTTATTGAGCTACCATTTTATCTTAATTTTTTTCAAAGTGTGTGTTCTAGTTAACAGACAGCAGATAGATTCTGGTATATTTTGTGACTTAAAGCTATAGATGTGCTGTTAAAATAAAAAAGTATAGCACCAGTAGGGTAAGAAAAAAATATACAGAAGGGTTGTTGAATTAATGTACGCTTTATGGTAAAATATTCTCAAAATTAAGGCGGCAGATTGAACGGGAGTTGCTGATGAGAACCTGCTAGGATTTGCATTGAGCGAAAAGCTAAAGAAAGAAAAGTTCGTAGGCGTAAGCCGGGGCGTAGCCATCGCACGGCGCACCGTAAAAAAAAGATCGATCGTCAGTGGCAGTCAACCCAACGGGCGATCGCGCCCACAACCGCAGCAGCTTTCCCGGGTTCGCCTCAGCTATCGCAGCCACACCAAAATCGCGAAGACGTAGCACTCCTCAAAATCTCCAACAGCAGCGGGGTGCGGAAATTGCGATGTCCCGCAAGCAACAACCGAACTCGATCGAGTCCAAAACTTTGATAACCTATAATTTGAAGAAGGAAGAAGGAAGAAGGAAGAAGGAAGAAGGAAGAAGGAAGAAGGAAGAGGTGCAACGCGAGAACGTCCTCACCGTCAGGCGTGGTTGCTATAACTCGCCATCCTGCTAATTTGGGATTTATTCTTTCTAACAACTAACAACTAACAACTAACAACTAACAACTAATAACTAATAAAGAGAGGATTACTTAATGGCTGCAACAGATTTTAAAGACTATTACGCTATTTTGGGACTCAACAAAACCGCCAGCGCTGATGAAATAAAAAAAACTTTTCGCAAACTAGCCCGGAAATATCACCCGGATATGAATCCGGGGAACAAAGAAGCCGAAGCTCGTTTTAAAGAAGTAAACGAAGCTTACGAAGTGCTTTCAGATCCAGAAAAACGCAAAAAATACGACCAATACGGCCAATACTGGAAGCAAGCGGCGGCAACTCCCAGCGGATGGCCGGGCGGGGGCGCTACGAATGTAGACTTTGGTGGCGTTGACTTCAGCCAGTACGGCAGTTTTGACGAATTTATTAATGCCTTGCTGGGGCGCGCAGCTAGCAGTGGAGGTAGTAGTAGCAGCCGCAGCAGCAAGTGGAATTACAGCAGCCAGCGCACCGGCACCGGCGGGCCTACTGGTTTTGGCGGATTTGAAGATTTCGCTGGCTACGAGAACCGCAGCGCCGGAGGTACTCGCGACACTGAGGTGACAATTTCGCTGACTCTGGGGGAAGCATTTCGGGGAACTTCCAAGCGAGTTGCTACTGGTGAGGTTTCGATTCCTGCGGGAGTGAAAACCGGCAGCAAAATTCGAGTGAAAGGCAAAGGTCAAATTGACCCGTACACGAAGCAGCAGGGAGATTTGTACCTGAAGTTAGAAGTTTTACCTCACGCTTTCTTTCAGTTTGAGGGAGAGAATTTGATCTGCGAAGTGCCGATAACTCCCGATGAAGCGGTTTTGGGAGCTTCTATTGAACTGCCGGCGCCTGAAGGTATGATAACTGTAAAATTTCCGGCGGGAATGCGATCCGGTCAGTCTTTGCGGTTGCGGGGGAAGGGATGGCCGAAACCGAAGAAAGACGAACGCACGGATTTGTTGGTCAAAGTTGCGATCGTCCCACCGAAAGAACTAACCGCTGTAGAACGCGAATGCTACGAAAAAATCAAGGCTAATCGCACTTTTAATCCCCGCAGCACTTTAAACCAGATGGGGCTTTAATCTTCAATATCAAAAGCAACTACTGGTGCGATCGGCTAATACCGTTTAGAAAAAAGGTTGCTACAAAAAAATGTTGGGTTTGTTTAGTTCACCCAATCGGTAAGGTGCGTCGCTATTAGATTGTAGGTGAAATGCCAGAGATTTAAGAATGGCGGCGCACTCTACGAATTGACTCGTGACACCTAGCTTACACCTAACTTTATATTATACCTTTAAAAAAAGCTGGCGACAAGAAAATTGTTGGGCGGAATGAACGTCCGGGCTGTTTAGTCCACCCAATGTGTAAGGATCGGGAATTAAATAATTTACACCTATTTGTGGGATGGGCGTCCCGCCCGTCCAGATAGGACGGGCGGGACGCCCATCCCACAAGAACAATAAAAATTGTAAGTTATTTAATTCTCATTCCTAAGGTGGGTTGCTATTAGATTGTAGTTGAAATGCCAGAGATTGAAGAATGGAGCCACACCCGCTCACTTACCAGAAAGAATTGGTTGAAAACCCGCCCGCCTTTGAGGCAGAAATTAAAATCAGACTATTCATTACTCCAATCCTCCGACTTCTAGGTAAAGATCGCTCTCTGGGAGTCAACTATCAACTGTTGAAGGCATTGCATGATTTTGAAAAAATGGCATTACTCATCAGTAGCTCTTAGCTGACTTGGTTGGCGACCTTGCTTGATGTTAATGCTAATTTTTTTAGCTCCTTTCTTCTCCAAGTCTTTGATGTAGCCGTTGGTATTATTAGAAGCTTCATCCTTGCTTTCGTAAGGACCAAAGTAATAGGTGCGTTTGGGTGAATCTGTGTCAACTTCTACCCACCACTCGCGACCTCTACTGCCGCCAATCGGTTGAGTGAGTATCCAGAAAGCAGCGACGTACATACCGAATATATAAAGTCCAAACATAGTAGGTGTCCCCGCAGTCAAGTAGTTTTTACTGTCCTTAAGTTAGCAGGACAAATAGCTCGATCGACTCGTCCTCAGTGCTGATTTAACGGTCGTAATTGTTGAGAGTCAATGCTGGCTAACATCAGCATTTTGGTGGAGAAGAGGCTGAGTTTTAATGACATCTACCAAAAAATCCGCAAAGCAAGAACTAGAATCAAACGATGCTTAATTTTATTGTTGAGGCTTGAGTTATACCAACCACGCCCGACGATGAGGAAGTTTTTAATTGCTGAAATCGTTGCGGAAGATTTCGCCTTGCTTCTTCCGATTTCTATTTCTCTTTTTAGATAATTGAAAAGTCACACAGAACGGATATCTGTACAGTTTTGTTGGTAGCGCGGACTTCAGTCCGCACTACAAACCGTTTTTGTTCGTAGCGCGGACTTCAGTCCGCTCTTTGGCTGCGGACTGAAGTCCGCACTACGAACCTTTTTTGTTATGGTATCGACATATGATATGACGAACTATTGACGCGGAAAAACCGAGATGTTTAACTGATACTTCTCACGATAGAGAGAGTATTTCAGTCAAAAAACCCGGTTTCGGCAGTCTGAACTATCAAAATTATTAAGCAGCAATACCCTCTGAGAATTCACTTTCGCAGATGGTGAGATCGGAAGGATGACACCGTTTGATGCGGATGCTAAGTCTTTTGGCTCCCTCGCTTTCCAAGTCTTCGATGTAGCCTGGAGTGTGGCTGGAGGCTTCTTTGTCGGTGTCGAAGGGGCCAAAATAGTAGGTACAGTAGGGAAAATCTGTGATGATTTCTACCCACCATTTATCCGGGCTGCGGCGGCTGGGCCCGGCAAACACGGACAAGACTGCGAGGTAGAGACCAAATAAATAAAATCCAAGCATTTTTCCTCTTTATGGGTTTGAAACTGTAACTTAATTTATGGACAAAGCTACCCATCCTTGACTATTTGGGTAGCTTTGTCCGCAACTCGGGCGATCGCACGAGACTATTTGC
>NZ_JAEQCB010000084.1:0-72170 GCF_020738785.1 Microcoleus sp. PH2017_05_CCC_O_A
GCGACCGCTAGAATTGTTTTTTGGATTAGGATGGGCTACATCCGAATTTACGCCTGTGGACAAGTTGCGAGCCGACTCCCTTGGGTGAAGCAGGAAGCAAACCCTTCAAGAGCAATCTTGATTGAATAGTGAGACTTGAGAAAGTTTAGCTAAGTTTTGTGTAGCAGTAGTTAACGACCCGCGGCTAACCCGCAACGCGAGTATAGTCGGGGCAGCACAGTCGTGAAGGAGCTTAAATGGTGAACATTTTTTCTAAGCTACGAGATTTTGTAGGCTTCAACAATGAGCCTGAATACGATTACGAGTACGACGAAACCGAAAGCGAGCGCTTTGCGAACGCCTACCAACAGCCTGAACCAAACTCCGCCACTTCCACTTCTGCTGCTGCTGTCGCCGCAGCAGAAGAAGAACGCCGCCAAAATCGCAGAATGCGGGAGCGGTCAGTAGTAGGATCGACAGGTACAGATGTTGTTGCACCAACCGGGGGAGTAGGATCAGTAATGAATAACGTGATTGGAATGCCTGGATCTATGAACGGGATTTCGGAAGTAGTAGTAATGGAGCCGCGCACTTTTGAAGAGATGCCGGCAGCAATTCGAGCTCTTAAAGAACGCAAATCTGTTGTTTTGAACCTAACGGTGATGGATCCAGACCAAGCGCAAAGAGCTGTGGACTTTGTGGCGGGCGGTACTTATGCCCTTGACGGTCATCAAGAGCGTATTGGCGAAAGCATTTTCTTGTTTACGCCTAGCTGCGTGCAAGTAAGAACTCAGTCTGGTGTGGTTCACGAAGTGCCCCCAGCTCAAGGCCGCCCGCGCCCTGCTGCGGCTGCTCCCGCACCGACAGTCTGGCCGGCTGAACAAGCTCAAATGGCTCAGTAGTCAGTTGACAGTTGACAGTTGACAGTTGATTCCGAAAGCTGTTGGCTGTTGACAGTTGACTCCAAAAGTTGTTGACAGAAATTCATTCAAAAAACCAGTATAGTAAGGTGCGTCGCTACCAGATGAGAAATGGAAGTTTTAGATAGTCGAAAGTGACGCATCCTACAAACAACGCACTGTTAACTAATAACTAATAACTAATAACCAATAACTAATAACTAATAACTAATAACCAATAACCAATAACCAATAACTAATAACTAATAACTAATAACCAATAACCAATAACCAATAACCAATAACCAATAACCAATAACTATGATAAAATTTGGTACGATCGGCGGCGGAGTAATGGGAGAAGCTCTCTTATCCCGCTTAATAGCACAAAAAGTTTATTTACCATCAGAAATATTGGTGAGCGATCCGCAACCGCAACGGCGCGAATTTTTGACGGCAACCTACGGAATTGGAACAACAGCCAGCAATCTAGAAGTTGCTACCGCTACAGAAGTGCTGTTTTTGGCGATTAAACCGCAAATTTTTGAGAAAGTAGCTTTGGAATTGGCCGTGGGGATCGATCGCCAACAAGGAAATAATGGAGAAACAGCTAATTCTCAGCCAGAAGCTGCGATCGTGTCGATTTTGGCAGGAGTTCCCCTGAGCAAGCTCGAAGCAGCGTTTCCGGGGCGAGTAGTGCTGCGGGTGATGCCAAATACTCCGGCAACGGTAGGCGCGGGAATGAGTGCGATCGCCCCAGGAAAACTTGTGCAACCAGCCGATTTAGAATTGGTAAAGCGGATCTTTGAGGCTGTGGGAGAAGTGGTCGAAGTGCCCGAAAGTATGCTGGATGCGGTGACAGGGCTTTCGGGTTCCGGCCCTGGTTATGTGGCGATTTTTATCGAAGCCTTGACAGATGGCGGAGTTTGTGCTGGACTGCCGCGGGCGATCGCCTCCCAATTAGCCATCCAAACAGTATTCGGTACAGCGAAGCTATTGCAAGAAACGGGGATGCACCCAGCAGAATTGAAAGATCGGGTGACAAGTCCCGGCGGCACAACTATTGCCGGAATTGCTAAATTAGAGAGCAGTGGCTTTCGTTCTGCCGCGATCGAAGCAGTGAAAGCAGCTTGTTTGCGCTCTCAAGAATTAGGGAAATAGGTGTTAATGCCATGATGACTTTAAAATTAGATTTAAGTCCGTGGATCGAGTTAACAGACGATCAGTTTTACGAACTGTGCCAACATCACCGCGATTATAAATTTGAACGAAATGCCAAAGGAGAACTGCTGATGGTTCCACCGACGGGAGGAGAAACGGGAAATCGCAATATGGATTTATCCTATCAACTGCAATCCTGGAGTCGCCGAAATCCAAATTTAGGAATTGCTTTTGATTCTTCTACTTGCTTTAAACTGCCAAATGGTGGTAATCGCTCTCCCGATGCTTCTTGGGTAAAACGCGAAAGGTGGGAAGCTTTAACTGCTGAGGAAAGAAGAAAATTTCCCCCACTGTGTCCTGATTTTGTTGTGGAATTGCGCTCTCCTACTGATTCTATCAAAGAAACGCGAGAAAAAATGCAGGAATATCGGGAAAATGGCGCTTGTTTGGGGTGGTTGATTGACCCGCAAACCCGGAGTGTGGAGATTTATAGGAGCGATCGAGAAATAGAAATATTGCAGTCTCCTGTTACGCTCTCAGGGGAAGATATTTTGCCCGGATTTGTGCTGGAATTACGGTCTGTTATGGGGACTAATTGATATCTAATCCGCTAACTAGGGAATTATACCACAGTGCGATTCTCCTCGCTCGCGAGGATGACAGCCGCGAGATATAGCCTTTCTAAGTAACAGTGCGGTGCTCATAGGGTATGGGCATTGACCAAATAGGGCGAAGCGGAGGGATTGGGCGAAGCGAAGCGGAGGGATTGGGCATACCTCATTTATTTGAGAAAGGCTATATTAAGCTCACACTGCATTCGGAATGATATTATTCCTATGACAGCAGAAACGATATAAAAAGCGATCGCACTCTGGTCTAATTAATCGCTAGCTGCTGTTTCCAGTTTCTGTCCAATTTTCGGTTCCGTACCATTTAACAGACGCTGAATGTTGCTGCGGTGCCGCACGATTACAAATACGCCGCCCGCCAGTCCAAACAATACATAAGCTAGCGGCTGATTTAACACAAACATCAATCCAGCTACGCTAATTGATCCGACAATCGAACTCAAAGAAACAATTCGCGATAGGGCAAAAACTATCCCGAAAATTCCGAAAGTTCCCAAGCCGACTGGCCAGTACAAACCGAGCAAAACTCCCAAACTTGTAGCGACAGATTTGCCGCCGGTAAACCCCAGCCAGATTGATTTGCTGTGGCCCAAAACTGCAAATAAACCCGCTAAAGTTGCCATCCAAGGAATGACTGTTGCTGTATTTTCTAAATGGGCGCCGATCGCGAGCTGACTGGTAAACTCTAGAGAGTAGATGTAGCGGATCAGAGCGATCGCACTTACGCCCTTCAACACATCAACCAGCAACACCGCCAACCCCGGCCCCTTCCCCAAAGTCCTGAGTACATTAGTCGCCCCCGTCGAACCAGAACCTACTTCCCGAATATCAATCCCCAGCATCCATTTACCCAAAGCGTACCCAGTTGGAATCGAACCCAGCAAGTAAGCTGCGATTAACAATGCTGCATTTAAACTCAACCACACACCCATAATAAATTCCCTCTTTCATTACTTTTGAGGACTAAAGTCCTCACTACAAACTTAACGATTATTCTTTAATCTCCCGCCCTCTGACATCTCCCTAAATTAATTTTTAGTTATTGGATAGCAAGAAATTAAAACTAATTTCTGAAGATGTCTTTTCTTCCTTCTTCCTTCTTCCTTCTTCCTTCTTCCTTCTTTAAAAATCCTTAGAAGTCGTTAAAGTTTGCGGATCGGAAGCAAAGGCCAACCACAGCGGAAATTGCAGCATCGACAAACTGATTAAATCTTCTGTTTCGTCTATCACAATTAAAGGCAACTTACCATCTCTCACGAGTCGATCGGCTTTTTGGGCCAAAGCCTCCGCAGACTCAAACATAATAATGCCACCTTCCGGGCCAAAATCGGTGCGAGTAATCCCCAAACAATCCTGCAAACCCCGGCGCCACTCACCCAAACGTTCGGGACTGTTCGCGAGCACCAATGTCCGCACCCGTGGGCCGTAGACGCTTCTGAGTACAGAAATAATCGTCGAACTAATCAAGATATTTTGCAACCGCGAACCCATTGTTCGCAATGCACCCCTTCCTCCTTGGGTGAAAAACCAGTTAGAAACTCGTTCGGCGTGGATGGGCTCAAAAGTGCGCCGGAGTTGCCAAGGCGGGCCGTAATAGTCGGGGAGAGTGCGATATTGGTCTAGGGTGCGGCGAATTTGTTTGGCTTGTTCTTGAAATCCTTGTTCAGCAAATCTGGGATTTACGGGGGAAGAGGATTGAGACTCCTCAACAGAGATTTGCTTGGAAGTTTCTTGCACCGGCGGCGTCATATCTAAGAGTTCGGCGGTAGCTGCTAAATCCTGCAAACTGCCGACTAGATAGTCTTTGAAACCTTGAACTCTGATTGCTAAATCTTGGGAAACTCCGGCGAAAGTAGTTCGCATTTCCTTTTGAATTCGATCGCGCCTGCGTTCGAGTTTTTCTACTTCAATTTGCAGCGCTTGTTTGCGATGATCTAGCTGTATCAAGCCGTCTTGTACCAAACGCCCGATCGATGCTTGAGCCTCGCCCAATGCTTCTAACGCCTTAGCTTTGTCAGCTTCCAAGGTGGCAATTCTGGCGGTCAAATCTTGTTCTTGCTGTTGCAATGCTTTGACTCTATTTGCCAAACTTTCGGTAACATTTTCTGGTACGGGCGTTACCGTTTCTGCGGTTGCTGTTGGCTGGGAGTCTGTTTCGGGTTCGATTCGATCGATCGCACTTTCAGATTCGCTATCCTCAGTTTCTGGCGAACTTTGGGCAATCGCGCCCGCTTCGTCCACCACAGGGGTGATTTGGGGGTTTTCCTCGTCCCAGGGGTCTATTTCGGGAGGAATTTGCGATGTGAGATCGTTTTGGGCGATCGACAATTTCCGTATTTGAGATGGCAATTGGTTTTCCGTCTCATTCACGGGCAAATTTGGTTCGCCATCAGCGGCTGGTTGCGATTGCGGTTTTTGGGTGGGAGATTCGTCTGAATTCATAGGAAATTTGTTCGGCGTGGGGCACAGAAGAAGTTAAAAATTTAAAATTAACAACTTGTTTAGTCTTGACGGGGACAGCGCTGTTCTAAGCAGGTCTGTAGCATTTTACGATCGAACAGAACCGGCAGAAAGTGAATGCTGTTAATTTCTTTGAAATAGAACAAAATCGGCACAGCAGGCCAAAATATCCGCCAATTTTGCCATTGTCGGTAAGGAAAGCGGCGGATTAAGTTTTGCGATCGATAAATGTCCAAATCCGTTGGAGTAAACTGTAGCCGGATAGTGGCGGCTTGGTACATCAGAAACAAGCCGAACACCGAAAGCGGCAAACTCACCCACTTCTGCACGAACAGCAGCGGTACAGAGGCCAGTACCAGCACTAGGGGAATCGCATAACTCGGTGCAAGTTCGATCGTATCTGTGGGCGCAGTCCCAGAGGTAGTTGTAGTCACGGGTTTAAATCAGGGGGTAGTAAAGTAATGTTGCCAATTATTTATATTTTATCCATTTCCTAGCTTACAAGCCTTTGAGTACGCTAGAGCCAGTACCCTGAAACATCAGCCAAGTCAGGAAAAAGTTAACAATAAAAATAGCCAGCAAAGCCGTCACCACCGCTGTGGTAGTCGATTGGCCGACGCCTTTGGCGCCGCCGGTAGTCGTCAAACCCCAGCTAGTGCCGATGACAGCAATCAAACCACCGAACACAAAAGCCTTAATACCAGCGCTGCAAATGTCCCACAGACTCAGGAAATGGCGGACTGATTCTAAAAACACATTTTGAGAGATGCCGTACATTGTCGTCGCAATCAGCATCCCGCCGGCGATGCCCGTGACGAGGGACAATATTGTCAGAATTGGCAGCATCAAGCAGCAAGCTAAAACGCGGGGAATTACTAAATAGTCGATCGGGTCTGTTCTGAGCATCAGCATGGCATCTATCTGCTCTGTGACTTGCATCGTGCCAATTTCCGCAGCAAAAGCCGAACCAACCCGTCCCGTAACGATTACGGCTGTTAACACCGGGCCGAGTTCGCGAGTCAAAGACAAAGCCAAAACGCCACCGACGACATTACCGGCACCGAGGTTAATAAACTCCCTGGCTACCTGAACCGTAAATACCATGCCGACAAAACCCGCAGTCAGCAAAGAAATCAGCAGCGATTCCGGGCCAACTGCTGCCATTTGGTCAAGGGTGTTGCGACGGTTAATTTTGCGAGTTAGCAAGTGCAGCATGACTTGGCCGCCCAATAAAATGGCTGCCAGTAACCGCTGACTCCACAAACTGAGGCTTGATGGTGTAGTTGTGCTCAAGGGACTTTGACTGTAGAACAACTGCAAAAATGAAATCTATCTACAAATCTTAAACAAGTTTCTTCTCTAAGATTTAAGATTTCTGACAGAATTGGCCACTGAGGGCGATCGCTGCCTATCGTAGAAAAGGACAAGTTTATTTTACTTGCACCTTTCGGCAGTTTAGCTGAATTTACTGACTCTTATGAGCATATTTCCTAATTTTCTTCGCTCTTTACTGCTGACGGGCCTCTTGAGCTTTGTCGCTCCCTTATTGTTAATCGGCGCGGGATTGACTAGCTTTTCGTTGATCGGTCTTGTGCCTGCTTTGCAAGCAGTCGGTCGTTCTGGAGAAGACCAGATTTTGCAGTTTTTAGCCACTTTCGGCAGCGGCTGTCCTCTCCAGGGATTTTTGGTGATTGGTCTAGCTTTTAGTTTAGTGGGTGCTTTGTTTGATACCTACGCTTCTTATCAGCATTCACGGTGGGGTTAATGGTGTTTCTATTTGAAATCTGGGATTTGAGATTTTAGGTGGGGAATTCTCGATCGCGCATCTAAAATCTCAAATTGTTGGGTTGCGCTGCGCTTGAATCGCGCCGCCTGCTGCGAAAAATTCTAGATGGAATTTCCTCGTCCTTTGATTCAGCAGTGGAGTCAAATCTTAAATCGACTGACTTCGCCTAAAAACGGATACTTGCTTTCCCACAGGAGTCGTGGAGAGCCAAAATGAGAGAGTTCAGTTCCAGCTACCAGATTCATCAGTCGAGTCACTGCTAAAATCTAAAATCTAAAATCTAAAATTGTTGGGCTGGCTCAGCATTAACCATCGCAAATGTTCGGAAATGCGATCGGCAAATTCCAGAAAACCGCATCCCACAGTTTCTGGATCTTAAATATATTAGATACAGGTTGAATCAAGTGTTTCTCAACCTTTAGAAACTTAAGAGATTTGAGGTATCAATTATGGCACTTATTCGTTGGGAACCTTTGCGGGAAATGGACTCCTTGCAGCGAGAAATGAATCGGTTGTTTGATAGCTTAACTCCGGCAACCGATCGCGCATCTAACGGTGTGGCTTTTGTACCGGCCGCCGAACTCGATGACCAAGAATTTCACAGGTGGTATCCGCCACGTGATTTATCCGTGGAATCAATCCCAAATCGAAAATCTAAAATCCTCTCTTCCCCCGAATTTATCCGTGGGGTCGCCTCTAAAATCTAAAATCCACCTTAAGTTAGAAATTCCGGGCATGGAAGCTTACGGTTCCTTCCGCCGGGTGATTCCCCTACCTGCACGAGTTCAAAATGACAGCGTACAAGCTGAGTACAAAAATGGGGTTTTAAACCTGACTTTGCCTAAAGCGGAAGCGGAAAAGAACCGCGTAGTCAAAGTTGAACTAGGGAGTTGGATGAAATGGAACTGCATCGGAATTTGGAGACTTAACCGGAATGACTCGCCAAGAAGTCGATGACTTTTTGCGTGGACTGGGTGCAGAAATCAGAACTACTAGAGATGGCTATGTTGCATATAAATTTCTGGATAAGTCAACACTCGCGATCCGTCCTAACGGTGAAGTGATTAGAACGCCAGCACCGAAATATGCCTCAGACGGCAGAAATATCAACAAAGGTTTCCGTCTCGATCGAGATGGTCATTTATTGCGAACGCGAGACGAATTTGGCAATTTCATTCCAGGTACTCACAATACGGGAGAAAAATTAAATGAATGATTGGAAGGATGACTATAACTTACTTGGTTTGGGTGGTTTTACATCTTTAATTACCAATGTCAAGGTCTCTTCGTGGGGAAACGAGGTATCGATCGAATGCGTCTACAATCCAGAAGAAAGATTGCCTTATGTTCTGGCATTTAAGGACTGTCGCGATATCGGGTGGACTGTACACGATGAAGAGGAAGTTGGCGAACTTGAAGCAGAATTTTTAGGAATTTCTTTGGGCGAACCGGAACACCGCAAGCCTGCTGTAATTACTACAGACATTTTTGAAATTTCAATTTTGTACGGCAGTTTCAGCATTTACAAGGAAGAAAACCTAAATTCTGAAATAGCAGATTTAGCAACAGAGATCTTGGTATCCCAACCGCAAGCAGTCTTGTAGCAATTTCAAAGTATCGCGCCGTTAAAGTGCAAATTGGTTAGTAATTTTATGTGTAAAATAACCATTATTAGGTTCGTAGTGAGGACTTCAGTCCGCAAAAAAAGAGAGGACTGAAGTCCGAACGATCAAACGAATTACAAAATTTTCAACAAATACAGTAGGTATTGTTGCACGCATCAGTTTACGATACTTAATAGAACTTTTTTGCCAAACGAGGTAGAACCAAATGCCTGATATTGTTGATATTGCCGTAGGTGCGGGTTCGTTCCAAACCCTGGTAACGGCGGTGCAAGTAGCTAATTTAGTAGATGCGCTCAAAAGTCCGGGCCCTTTCACTGTCTTTGCACCTACTGACGATGCTTTTGCGAAATTGCCACCGGGAACTATCACAACCCTAGTGCAGAATGTCCCCCAACTGAGCAGGATTTTGATGTTTCACGTCGTCTCCGGCAAGTTTATGAAGGCAGATTTGGCAAAACTCGGTTTTGTTACTTCCTTAGAAGGTTCGCCGATTAAAATTGATTGTTCAGACGGTTTTGAGGTGAAGAATGCTACTGTTGTCGCGGCCGATATCGAAGCTGACAACGGTGTCATTCACGTGATCGATAACGTGATTTTAATGGGATAATTTCGCCTTTAAACCTCGCTGCTGGAGCGAAGCAGGTGCCTTGCGGTGTCGCTTCGCTCCCGATCGCGCTTTTGGTTTTTTAGCAATTAAAAGTTATATAAATATAAAAAAGTTGTCTTTTTGCCGGATGTATTTTAAGATGATTGTTTAAAAAACTTTGAAGATGAATAATTATAATATAAGGAAACCAGTGTGGTGAGCACTATGCAAATCCTAGCCGCCAGCCTCAAGGCCAAAGTCCGCCAGCGTACCTTGGAACTGCAAGTTCTCAACGAACTTACGGAGAATGTACAACTTGCTGCGGTTGCTGATGAAATTTGGTCTGCTTGTCTGGCACATCTCGGGCGCCTGATTCCTGCTGAGACGATCCTCTTCGAGGGCTTCGCTAACGCACTTTTAACTCTACCGGACGATCGCATCTACCTGCAACACTTACACCCGTTAACTGAATCGGTCAAATCTGAAATAGCAGCCTGCTTGCAAGCTACTCGCACCCAATGGCTGGCCGGAAGTCGAGACTGGGCGTACAACATCGCTGGCGGGCCAATTGCTCAGTTTAAGTCGGTGTTGATGGCACCGGCTAACCCGGAGGACAGTGAAGAATTGTTGGGAGTATTTTTCATCGGTGCAGAGCAGGGAACTGCTTTTAATTTTGAACACCTTTGTTTGCTCCACACTGTCGCTCAAATTTGTGTTAAATCGTTAACTAATTTAGCAGCTAAACAGACGGATGTCAAGGGAACTGTTCAAAATAATTTTGCTCTAGATGGGTCAAGCCAAGAGCTATTGTTGCGGGCTTTAATGGACGGTGCGCCGGATAGAGTTTTTGCGAAAGATCGAAATTTTAGATACATTTTTGTCAATCAAAGTTTTGCTGCATATTTGGGGAAAAAGGTTGAAGAAATTATTGGCAAAGATGATATCGAATTAGGTTTTTCAGAACCAGCAGTATTTGGCGATCGCCACGGCTCAATTAGAGGCATTCGCGAGGACGATCGAGCTGTGCTGGGGGGGGAGACGGTTCGCAATCCCTACCAGGCGATCGCCTGTGCAGGTGGCAAACAGCAGGTCTTTGACACGCAAAAACTGCCCCTGCGCGATGCGGATGGCAGTATATTTGGGATTTTGGGTATTTCTCGGGAGATTGCTCAATTGCAGGCGACAGATGAAGCCCGGAATCAAAGCCAAGCCAAACTGCAAAAAATTACTGCTAGCGTACCCGGTACGGTATATCAAGTTGACTTGCATCTAGATGGCTCGATAGCCTTCTCGTTTGTGAGCGCGGGCTGCCGAGAATTGTATGAAATAGAACCGGAGGTGGCTCAGCAGGATATTCGTGCAATTGTTGACATGATTCATCCCGAAGATAGAGATGATTTTCGGAACTCGGTAAGGCTGGCTGCGGAAAATTTGCAGCCTTGGCGGTGGGAAGGCAGAATTATCACTCCCTCTGGAAAACTTAAATGGATTCAAGGGGCTGCACAACCGGAAATGCAAGGATCGGGAGAGATAGTTTATTATGGCTTGTTCACGGATATTAGCGATCGCAAACAAGCTGAGTTAAAACTGCAACTTTATCAAGAAATATTTTTAAAGTCTAACGATGCGATCGCCATTTTAGACCCGCAAGGCTATTATTTGGAAACAAATCAAGCTCACACGGCTTTGCTGGGTTACAGTGAATCAAAATTGTGGGGTAAAACCCCTGCAATTCATACGGGAGAAGAGACATTTGCATCGGTGCTGCAAATCTTGGTCGCAACAGGGAGTTACCGAGGCGAAATGACCTGTGTTAAGGATTTGCAAGGGGGAATAGTTGAGGTGGAACTTTCGGCTTTTGCGGTTCTCAATGATGCTGGGGAAGTAGTTTGTTACGTCAGCGTCAAAAGGGATATCACCGAACGCAAGCAAGCTGAGGAAAAACTCAAACTTTACCGAGAAATATTTTTAAACTCCAACGATGCGATGGTGATTATCGATGCTGATGGGTTTTTCCTGGAACAAAATCGCGCTCACCAATCGCTATTAGAATATACAGACGCCGAATTAGAAATAGAAACGCCGCCGCTGGTGGCGGGGGAACGCTTTTCTGCGATTTCCAAAAGTTTAGCGAAAACTGGAACTTTTCGGGGCGAAATTACTAACTTTACTAAAAAAGGTCGCACGCTGGCGATCGAGGTGGCGGCATACTCTGTGATTAACAACAGCGGCGATATAATTTGTCACGTCTGCGTTAAGCGCGATATTACTGAACGCAAAAAAGGTGAAGAAGAACGACAAAAATTTGTGTCGCTGATTGAAAATAGCAGCGATTTTATTGGTATGGCTACTCTCGAAGGGCAAACGCTGTTTGTTAATGAAGCCGGACGAAAACTGGTGGGAATAGAGAATATTTCGGAATTGCTTTATACGGAAATATGGGATTATATCGGCGAAACTTTTAAACAGGAATTTAGTCAAGAGATTTTGCCAAAAATTATCAGTCAGGGTCAGTGGCAAGGAGAAGGTAAAATGCAGCACTTGCGTACTGGAAAACACATTGATGTTGTGATGAATGCTTTTCTGGTCAAGCACCCTCAAACCAGCGAACCGCTGTGCTTTGCTGCGGTAATTCGCGATGTCACAGAACGCAAGCAAGCTGAAAGAATGCTGCTGGAACAGGCAGAACAGGAACGGCTAGTTTCGGCGATCGCCCAGCGAGTGCGACAGTCTCTCAACCTCACTCAAACTCTGAGCACGGCTGTACAAGAGGTACGGCAATTACTGGCAACCGATCGCACGGTAATTTATCGTTTTGATTCCGATGACACAGGGATTGTGGTTGTCGAATCTGTAGGATCTGATTGGATGCCTATGCTGGGCAGAAAACTTCAGGAAAAATCTTTTGGGGAAAGTTACAAAGCGATGTACCGGGCTGGCAAGATTCAAGCAGTTGAAGATATTTATAATGCTAATTTGAGCCAGATTCACCGAGATTTACTGGTGAAATTGCAGGTAAGGGCTAATTTAGTTGTACCAATTTTTATCGGCGACGAAAGTCAGGAATTAGCAATAGAATATTCGCCAGAAACTCCTAGAATTAAGTCGCAGATCGAGAGTTTGGACAAGCGTCAAAATCGGTTGTGGGGGTTGCTGGTTGCCCACCAGTGCAGTGCCCCGCGCGCTTGGACTGATTCTGAGGTGGATTTGCTGGGAAGGTTGAGCGTGCAGTTGGCGATCGCCATTCAGCAATCTACTCTGTTTGAGCAAGCGCAGCAAGCCCGAGAAGCCGCTTTGGAAGCGTCTCGAATGAAGTCACTATTTTTAGCAAATATGAGTCACGAAATCCGCACTCCGATGAATGGAGTGATGGGGATGACAGATTTGCTGCTGAAAACAAATCTTACTCCCGAACAGCTAGACTTTGTGCAGACGCTGAAACTCAGCGGTCAAAATTTGCTGTCCATCATTAACGATATTCTTGACCTTTCCAAACTGGAAGCTGGAGAAATGCGCTTAGAAACCATCGAATTTGACCTCAGTATCTGTCTGGATGAAGTGCTGGATTTGTTGGCAACTCCCGCACAAACTAAAGGTATAGAATTGGTGGCGCTGATTGATACCGACGTGCCGCTGCAAATTAAAGGGGATGCAGCACGATTGCGGCAAATCCTCACTAATTTAATTAACAATGCGATTAAGTTCACGGAAGCAGGAGAAATAGTAATTGAGGTTTCAACTGGCAGGATTCCTGGGATATTGGCAGCCAGCGACGACCAGAAAAAATTAGAGAATATCCAACCATTAAAACTAGGAATCAATCGCTCGCTATTCCTACTGTTCAAGGTCACAGATACAGGGATTGGGATTGCTGCCGAAGACCAAAAAAAGCTGTTTCAATCTTTTACTCAAGTTGATGCTTCTACTACGAGAAAGTACGGTGGAACAGGTTTGGGTCTGGCTATTTCTAAGCAGTTGGTGGAGCTGCTAGGGGGTAAAATTGGTGTGGAAAGTACCCCCGGTAAAGGCTCGACTTTTTGGTTTACTGTGCCGGCACTTAAGGAAAATTTAACTGGGGCTGGGACAGCGTGCTCAGTGAATTTGCAAACGGTGCTGGCGGGGCAGAAAATGTTAGTTGCTAGCGACAAGCCCACAGTGCGAAAAGTGCTGCTGAGAATGGCTGTTTTGTGGGGGATGGAAGTTGATGAGGTTGAGAATGGTTGGATGGCGATCGCATCTCTGTACAAAGCTGTCAGCATAAAATCCCCTTACGATATTGTTTTGGTTGATATTCAGTTGCCGGAAATGGTGGCGGGAAGTCTGGAACGTTTGATGATTGCTGAGCCGGCAATGCAGCAGACGCATTGGGTGGTGCTGACTTCAATTACTCAGACATCGGAGGCTAAACGTTTGGTAGATATTGGTTTTAGCGGTTATTTAACTAAACCTGTGAAAGCTCACCGGCTGTTTGAGTGCTTGGTAAATGCGATCGCCCCGGGTGCAGTGGTTGACTCGCGGCTGGCAAATCCAACGACAAATCCAGACTCCTCTATTGACAACCGGGAGTTAGCTAGCTTAAAGATTTTGTTAGTTGAAGATACTCCGATCAATCAAAAAGTTGGTCTGAATCAACTCAAGGTTTTGGGATGTGCGGCGGATGTGGCAAATAACGGCGCTGAGGCGCTATCCATGCTGGCTATCAAAAAGTATGATATTGTGCTGATGGACTGTCAGATGCCGATTTTGGACGGTTACGAAGCTACGCTGGAATTGCGCCGCATGGAAGCGACAGGCACTGCTGCTGGTTCGAGGGAGCCCGATCGCAAGACGGTGGTGATTGCGATGACGGCAAATGCTTTGAAGGGCGATCGGGAAAAGTGTCTGGCGGCGGGTATGGATGATTATATTAGCAAACCTATTTCCATCGAAAAGTTAAAATCTGTACTAGAAAATTGGTCGGTACAGTTAAAAGTTGAAATTCCTCAGTTTAAGGGTGAGGAAGTCCAAAACTCTGCTTCGGATCTAGAATGCGTAGTTGATATGGCACGCTTGCACGAAATTGCCGGCACTGATTTAGATTTTGAGCGGGAAATACTGCAAGCTTTTGTGGTGGATACTGGCAGTTATTTAGAATCTGCTAAAAGTGCGATCGCCTCGGGAGACTTGGAGACACTGGCCCGCCGCGCGCATCAAATTAAAGGTGTCAGCGCTACGGCGGCGGTGCGGTTAATGCCCCAGATGGCTGCTCAGCTTCAAACTCTGGCCGAATCCAACGATTTGGAGGGCGCTACGAAAATCATCGCTGAATTAGAAATAATTCTAGCGGGGGTTAAAAAGTTGGCCGCTGCTGAATTATCTGCTTAATCGCTCAATTTTCTCAGGACGGCGGTTGGAAACCGCATCTACACAAACGATGTCCGCCTCCGCGGACGGAATTTGAGAGAATGTGCGTGCGATGGATGGATCCCCGCTACGCTACGACTCTTCAACCCGCGTCGGCGGGTTTTGTTTGTGTAGACGCGGTTTCAACCGCCCGGTCTTTATGTAAAGATTCTTAAAAATTTATCAAGATATTTATCTCTATGTGACGAGATTGGAAATTCTTATAACATCTTGTGTGTTGTAGCTTTTGACACTACTATATTAAGTTATTGTGGTCAAATATAAAATAATCATTAAGCCGATGACAAGACGGCTACTTTTCGTCTATCGGCTTGAAACACTAAGACCAACCCATCGCCCAGCCAGCCCACTAAGTGCGTATTTACGCTCAACGAGGTTTTATGACTCCAGTCATGTTACGCCAACTCTGGTCTTTAATTGAAACTACCCAAGCGACTCTGTTAGTCAATTTGGACGATGCAACCCTGGTACAGTGGCTGCTGAAGCAATTGAAGATGAACTCTGCGCTCAATGGCAACGAAACAGATTTGTTGAACGAGTACATCGAGTCTCGGCTGTCGCTAATCCGCGATTTAGCCGAGCAGCGCCTAGCACCAGAGCGGTTCTGAGCGCATTAAATCAAAATTGGATAAATATTACAGGAAAGGTCGATCGCCCGCAGCGGGCAAAAAAATAATAGGCGGTTAGCCGGTGCGCTTTTCAGGGTGCGACACCGGGTTGAGAATGGTTAATTTGAAATGGTGAGGTTTTCTAGATTGCCGATCGCAACAGTTCTCGACACCGACAAGTTAGGATCGTCGAGAAAGTGTTCTACTGGTAAAATGTATGCGTAAATTGGGATTTCTGTTGCTGGCAAGTGTGTTGTTTGTGGCACCGCTGGCATCTTGTAGGGATCGATCGGCACAAGTCGGTCAAACACCAGCCACCACTGCTGAAGGCAAATCGCAACAAGGCCCGAGTCGCATAGATACAATTGTCAGCCGCGGCAAATTGATTTGCGGCGTTAGTGGCGAACTGCCGGGTTTTAGCTTTGTAGACGAAAAAGGCAAATACTCCGGCTTGGATGTAGATGTTTGCAGGGCGATCGCTGCGGCTATATTTGACGATCCCGAAAAAGTCGAATACCGAAAGCTCAACGCCAAAGATAGGTTTACAGTTTTGCAGGCTGGAGAAATCGATATTCTCAGCCGAAATACCACCTACACGGCGAGTCGCGACAGCACTACCGGCTTGGAATTTGCCCCGATAATCTTTTATGACTCTCAAAGCATCATGGTCAAAAAAGATAGCGGCATTAAAAGTTTAAAAGATTTTGCGGGCAAATCTATCTGCGTGCAGACAGGTACGAGTACCGAACAAAATTTGTCCGACCAAATGCGAAAATTAGGAGTTAAATACACTCCTGTGGTGTTTGAAGATGCGAATACTACCTTTGGCACTTATCAAGAAGGTCGCTGTCAAGGTGTTACAGCCGATCGATCGCAACTCGTGTCGAAGCGCACAACTCTACCGAATCCTGAGAATAATGTTGTTTTGCCGATCGTAATGTCAAAAGAACCGTTAGCCCCAGCGGTGAAAAGCGGCGATCCGAAATGGTCGGATGCGGTGAGATGGATTATTTTTGCGGCGATTGAAGCTGAAGATTTAGGAATTAATTCAGGAAATGTAGACCAAACTGTCGCCAGCACTACAGACCCAAACGTCAAACGTTTGCTAGGAAAAGAAGGAGATTTAGGTAAAGGTTTCGGACTCCCCAACGACTACGCTGTCCGCGTTGTGAAGAAAGTGGGGAATTACGGGGAAATGTACGATCGCAACCTCGGCCCGAAAAGTACACTTAAGTTAGACCGGGGTCAAAACAAACTCTGGAAAGATGGCGGTTTACTGTACTCGCCACCCTTCCGCTAATCAACAGGTTTGTAGTTGCGCTTGAGCCCTGTTGTCTGCGCCACTACAAACAGAAAAATCCACTTAAACAAAGGTAAGTAGTTGCGCTTCAGCGCTCTTAGGTAAGTAGTTGCGCTTCAGCGCTCTTAGGTACGTAGTTGCGCTTCAGCGCTCTTAGGTACGTAGTTGCGCTTCAGGCGCTCTTAGGTAAGTAGTTGCGCTTCAGCGCTCTTAGGTACGTAGTTGCGCTTCAGCGCTCTTAGGTACGTAGTTGCGCTTCAGCGCTCTTTGGTAAGTAGTTGCGCTTCAGCGCTCTTAGGTACGTAGTTGCGCTTCAGCGCTCTTTGGTACACAACATACGCAGCAGATTGAATGAAATATAATTTAAGTTATGAATACAGAACCTCAACCGGGCAAATCCGAGAAATCATCCAAAATTAAAGATATATCAACACTGCTGCGGGACGATCGCTTCTGGAAAATAACCGGACAGGCGATCGCCCTAATTTTAGTAATAACAGTCATCGCTATTCTTTGGGACAACCTCACCGCCAATTACGCGCAACTAGGAATTGCATTTGGATTTGACTTTCTCAATTCCCAAGCATCCTTCGACATCGGCGAAAGCGTAATTCCCTACAGTCCCGAAAACAGTTACAGACAAGCTTATTTTGTTGGTTTGATCAACACGCTGCGGGTAATGGGCCTGGGGATTGTTTTCGCAACAATTGCGGGTTTGACTGTAGGAATTGCCCGCCTTTCCGACAATTGGATCTTGCGTAATTTAGCAGCTTTGTACGTGGAGATTTTGAGGAATACACCGTTATTGCTGCAATTATTTTTCTGGTATTTTGCAGTATTCATTTCCATGCCAAAACTGGAAGACAATCAACAGATGCGCGGCCCAATTTACTTGACAAATCGCGGGATTGCTGTACCTTGGCCTGCGCCTTTGCCAGGTTTTGAGATTTGGTTGATTTTGTTAACTGTGGGAGTTTTGGCTGCGGCGGGGCTGTGGATGTGGCGGGCGCGGGTGATGGTGGAAGAAGCTAAGCCGGGAAGACAGTTGTTTTGGGCTGCTGGTGCGATCGTCCTGAGTGCAATTTTAGCTTTGATTATCACCAAAAATCTGCCTTTGGGCCTCGATTTCCCGCGCCTGACACCAGCATTGCAACTCGAAGGAGGATTAAAATTAACTCCAGAATTTGCAGCCCTAGTGACAGGACTCAGCTTGTATACTGGCAGTTACATTGCAGAAATTGTCCGCGGCGGAATTCAGTCAGTCTCGCGAGGCCAGTGGGAAGCGGGAAAGTCTTTGGGACTTAAATCTGGAACCCTGATGCGGATGGTAATTTTGCCGCAAGCTTTGCGGGTAATTGTGCCGCCGTTAACCAGTCAGTATCTGAATTTAGCGAAGAATTCGAGTTTAGCCGTGGCGGTGGCTTATCCCGACGTTTACTTTGTGGTGGGTTCTCCGACGTTGAATCAGACCGGAAGGGCGATCGAAACAATGCTAATTATCATGGTAACATACCTAACAATTAGTTTGATAGTTTCTCTGTTTATGAATTGGTACAATCACACGGTACAAATCAAGGAAAGGTAAATAACAGTTGACAGTTGACAGTTGACAGTTGACAGTGGATAGCGAAGTCAAAAGTTAAGTTTATTATAATCTGGAACTAAAGTTGAAATGACTTACAGAGATTTTAACTTAAAAACAGTAACAAAAAAATTCGGTTTGACGATTAGCGATCGCATCAATATGTTCTCTCCTGTGCCAGAATTAGAACCAAGTCCCTTACTTGTAGAAATTCTCAAAGAGAACGCAGGCATTGCCTTAAGCAGCAATACTGACAAGTCTCGCTCGTCCATGATAACCGCACCGATTTTAATCGAACTTAGAAAACTGTTTAACCATCAAATTGGTCTTTTTTGTGGAATAGATTTTACAGTTGATGCCGAAAAAGGATTAGCTGGAAATTGCGATTTTTTGATTAGTCGTTCTTCATACTTATTAATGCTTACCGAACCAGTAATTGCGATCGTAGAAGCACAAAACGAAGATATTAATGCAAGCTTGGGGCCATGTGTAGCCCAAATGTTAGCAGCTAGAATATTTAACGAATGCGAAGGCAACACAAATGCAACAATAAATTATGGGGCTGTTACTAGCGGCCAAACCTGGAGATTCTTAAGACTCAAAGAACAAGTAATTGAAATTGACTTGACAGAATATTACGTAACAGATGTCAAGAAAATATTAGGAATATTAGCAAGTGCAATTCAGCAAGCAATCTAAAATCTAACATCTAAAATACATGGAAACAACCCCCGTACTGCCGCCTCCCGCCACCGAATCGCCCACCCCTTGGAATTGGGCGCGCAAAAACCTATTTAGTACCTGGTACAACAGCATTCTGACAATAGTTTGCTTAATTGTCGCCTTCCAAACAGTTAAAGGAATTATCGTTTGGGCAACTACAAAAGCTAAATGGCGCGTGTTAGAAGCCAACTTGCCACTATTTTTTGTGGGCAGATTTCCCAGCGAATCCTACTGGCGGCTGTGGATAGTAGCCGGAATAATTGCCTTGTTGGGCGGTTTAACTTGGGGAAATATTCAGCGAGATGAACGTCTTTGGAATCGGCCTACACTGATTTTACTTGGTGCAGCGGTTGTTGGTGCGGTCATTACGCCGATCGACCTTACCTCTCGCTTCTACCTCTTAGGAATTATTATCGCAACCGCCGCCAGCTATGTCGCCGCGAGACAAATTAATCCCAACCCCCCCCAACCCCCCCTTGGTAAGGGGGGGCGAGGGGGGGTTAGCTGGATACCCGGAATTTGGGCTCTTTCCTTCCCGCTGATTCTGTGGCTAATTAAAGGCGGATTAGGTTTGACAGAAGTCTCGACAAATGACTGGGGCGGTTTAGTGCTGACGCTGTTTTTAGCAATTATTAGCATTGTGCTTTCATTTCCCCTGGGAGTATTGCTTGCCCTCGGGAGACAAAGTTCTTTGCCAGTCGTCAAACTGCTGTCAACATTGTACATTGAAATAGTGCGCGGCTTGCCTTTAATTGGCATTTTGTTTTTAGGTCAAGTCATGCTGCAATTATTCTTACCGCCGGAATATCCCAAATTGGATAGAGTGATTCGGGCGATCGCCGGATTAACATTATTCAGTGCGGCATACTTGGCTGAAAACGTGCGCGGCGGTTTGCAGGCTGTGCCCAGAGGACAAATAGAAGCAGCAAGGTCGATCGGGCTAAACACACCACTATTGACCATTCTGATTGTACTACCTCAAGCACTGCGAACAGTCATTCCGGCGATCGGCGGTCAATTCATCGGATTATTCATGGATACATCCCTGCTATCGCTATTTGGAATGTTAGAATTAATCGGCATATCCCGCGCCGTTTTAGCAAATCCATCCTACATCGGCAGGTACGCCGAAGTTTACATATTCGTCGGCATCATCTATTGGGTATTTTGCTACTCAATGTCACTGGCCAGCCGCAAAATAGAGAAAAGTTTAGAAAAAAGTCATTAGTCCACAGTCTGTAGGGGCGGGTTCACCAACAAAATAGAACTCCCAACCCAAATATATATAAACCCGCCCTCCCAACCCAAATATATATAAACCCCCCCTCCACTGAAGTAGTCAACAGTCATCAGGCAATAATTATTCGTCATTATTTAAAGGAGAAAATTATGCAAGATACACTAACAGTTCCAGAAACAGTAATCGTCGCAGAAAACGTCCACAAATGGTACGGACAATTTCACGTACTGCGCGGCGTCAGCATGAACGTCAACCGAGGCGAAGTGGTCGTCGTGATGGGGCCCTCAGGTTCCGGCAAATCCACGTTTATTCGGACTTTCAACGCTTTAGAAGCCTATCAACAGGGTAAAATTACGATCGACGGAATCGAACTTTCCCACGACTTGCGAAACATCGAAAAAATTCGCCAGGAAGTAGGAATGGTGTTTCAGCAATTCAACCTATTTCCCCACCTATCAGTCCTGCAAAACGTCATGCTAGCGCCCGTATGGGTGCGCCGCTGGCCGAAGAAAAAAGCAGAAGAAGTAGCAATGCAACTGTTAGAAAGAGTCGGGATTTTGTCCCAAGCCCAAAAATATCCCGGACAATTATCTGGCGGACAGCAGCAGCGGGTTGCTATTGCACGTTCCCTAGCAATGCAGCCGAAAATCATGCTATTTGACGAACCGACATCAGCATTAGACCCGGAAATGGTGCGGGAAGTTTTAGATGTCATGCGAAATTTAGCGCAAACAGGAATTACAATGGTAGTGGTGACTCACGAAGTCGGATTTGCGCGCGAAGTTGCCGATCGCATTGTATTGATGGACGGCGGCGTTTTAGTGGAAGAAGCGAAGCCAGAAGAGTTTTTTCAGAACCCGAAGGAAGAACGCACACGCAAGTTTCTATCTCAGATATTGTAAACTAGAGATAGGATATAATGTCAAGCAATTCACAATTTTGTGATGAAGAAATCTATCAAGAGATAGCCTCGATCGTAAGGAAGTTTAAGCTATTGCAGTGCGCTGAATGTGCTGAAACTATTAAACATTGGTTAAAGGCGAACGGCATTAACGGGATTCATCTTCAACTAAAGTTGGTAGGACGAGGATATTTTATTGTGAGTCAACGCTGGGAAGAAGGCAGAACACCGATTACTCAGAATGGTACACACTATGGGATTGAGGTTCGCAGCAAAGTATTTGATAATTTGTCAACTACCGGACTGACTAGAGAAGAATGGATAAAAGACTTTGACTGTCCGAGTGGTCAGTTTATTATCGAAGAAATTGACAGCTTTTAATTGTATATTGTCACAAGGGAAGGAATAAATAATGACTACATTTTACGAATTACTCGATCGCATTCAAAAGAAACCGGGAATGTACATCGGTTCCCGTTCAATCAGCAACCTATTTATGTTCTTGTGTGGCTATCAACACGCCCGCGATTTGCTGGAAACCCCTGTCACACAACAAGAGGAAGAGTTTGCCGAATTTCAGCCTTGGCTGCAAAAAAGATTTGTTGTTAACACCTCCGCTTCTTGGGCTAAAGTTATTCTGTTTTATTCAACAGATGAAAGTCAGGCTTTTGATACTTTTTTTGATTTGCTGCAAGAATTTATTAAGGATAAATATCCGTTGGACAAGGTAGATAATAATAAATCTGCGGTTTTGATTTGTGATTGATTCGCTTGACCCAGATAACAGCGTTACAATAGTAGATATAAGTCATAAAATCTCAAATTTATATGCCGTCCACAAAAACGCTGCCACTAATTAAAGATGCAGAACGCCTAGAAAGCCGCCTCAAAGAAATTCCGGCAGTTCCTGGTGTATACTTAATGCGCGACGAGAGCGATCGCATCCTGTACATCGGCAAATCCAAAAAACTCCGAAACCGAGTCCGTTCCTACTTCCGCGAAAGCCAAAACCTCAGTCCCCGCATCGCGATGATGGTACAGCAAGTGCGCGAAATCGAATTCATCGCCACCGACACAGAAGCAGAAGCTTTGGCCTTAGAAGCCAACCTCGTCAAACAGCATCAACCTCACTTTAATGTCCTCCTCAAAGATGATAAAAAATATCCTTATTTGTGCATAACTTGGTCGGAAAAATACCCGCGCATTTTCATCACCCGCAAACGCCGCGCGGGTAGTGCGAAAGACCGCTACTACGGCCCCTACGTCGATACAGGGGCGCTGCGGAGTACGCTGCATTTAATTAAGCGGATTTTCCCCTTGCGACAGCGCCCTCAACCGCTATTTAAAGACCGTCCCTGTCTGAACTACGATATCGGCCGCTGCGTCGGTGTTTGTCAAGGGTTAATGTCTGCGGAAGATTACCAAAAAATCATCCAAAAGGTAGCCATGATTTTCCAGGGAAGGACTCAGGAATTGCTGGATATTCTGGAACCACAAATGGAACAAGCAGCCGAAGATTTGAACTTTGAAACTGCGGCCAGGATTCGCGATCAAATTAAGGGTTTGCAATCTTTGAGCGCGGGTCAAAAAGTGTCTTTACCAGATGATACCGTTTCCAGGGATGCGATCGCCCTGGCAGCAGACACGCAGCACGCCTGCATTCAATTATTCCAGATTCGTGCAGGTCAATTAGTCGGCAGACTGGGCTTTATGGCGGAGATACCCCCCCAACCCCCCCTTGCTAAGGGGGGGCAAGAGTTGTCTCAACCCCTTACGAAGGAGACGCAAGAGTTGTCTCAACCCGCGATCGATGGGGGACAAGAATTATCTCAACCTTCTCTTACCTCCCCCCCTTACCAAGGGGGGGAACGAGGGGGGGTAGAAGCGGGAGCGATTTTGCAGCGAGTTTTGGAGGAACATTATCAAAATGTCGAAGCCGTAGAAATTCCCAGCGAAATTTCTGTGCAGTACGACTTACCAGAAGGCGAAATATTAGCAGATTGGTTGAGCAATCGCAAGGGGCGAAAAGTGACTATTTTGACTCCGCAGCGCCAAACTAAGGCGGAGTTAATTGAGATGGTGGAACGCAATGCTGAGTATGAATTGGCGAGAATGCAACGATTGAGCGATCGCAATTCTCAAGCAATGCAAGATTTAGCCGAAATTCTCGATTTACCAGAAATGCCGCACCGCATAGAAGGTTACGATATTTCTCACATTCAAGGTTCGGATGCGGTAGCTTCCCGTGTGGTATTTATAGATGGTTTACCAGCAAATCAACACTACCGCCACTACAAAATTAAAAATCCTGAAATTAAATCCGGTCATTCTGACGACTTTGCTAGTTTAGCAGAAGTTATCGGCAGACGATTTAGGCTTAAAGAAGCAGAAGGAAACAGCAAGAAGCAAGATGAATTTAGCGATTTAGGAGAAGCGGAAAAAGTCAGTAATTTGTCTTCAGTTTCTCCTAATATTGCTGACAAACCGGATTTGATTATGATAGACGGTGGCAAAGGTCAACTGTCAGCAGTTGTGGCTGTTTTGCGGGAGATGAATTTGTTAGAGGAGTTGCGGGTTGTGAGTTTGGCGAAGCAGCGAGAGGAGATATTTTTGCCGGGGGAATCTTTGCCGCTGCCAACTAATTCTGAGCAACCGGGTGTACAATTACTGCGGCGGGTACGGGATGAGGCGCACAGGTTTGCTGTGAGTTTTCACCGAGATCAAAGAAGTCAGAGAATGAAGCGATCGCGCTTAGATGACATTCCGGGATTGGGGCACCACCGCCAAAAACTGTTGTTAGCGCATTTTCGGTCGATCGACTACCTGCGTTTAGCAACTCCCGAACAGTTGGCGGAAGTTTCTGGGATTGGCCCGCGTCTGGCGCAGCAAATCTACGCTTATTTCCATCCGTAAAGCCTTTAGTAGCGTGGAAGAGGGGATTTGGGAGGCTACGAGTCCCTATTCAACCACTTTCAAGGAGAACTTGAGAAATTTTGCACGGGCCTATTGCAATTCTCAGAAGCTTGTGGTATGTTTAGGTTCTGTGTGAATGCGGGTGTAGTTTAGTGGTAAAACTTTAGCCTTCCAAGCTAACTATGCGGGTTCGATTCCCGCCACCCGCTTATTAAACAAAAAGCCTCAAACCAACGAGAAATCAACGGTTTGGGGTTTTTTATTGCCGATTTTTTGGCTGGGTGGGGCGTCAAAAAGACTAGAAATTGGATACAAATTGACGACAAAACGACCAAACTGAGTATCAAGTGACTGCCCGATCGCCCTTTTTGAACACAATTTGACTAGAATTTGAATACAATTTGACTAGAAATATCCAGCCGAGAGTCAATAGCGGTATGGTGTGGCGTGCATGGAACCCTAGATAATGGGAGTTGTCTGAGTCCCGTATCTGGAAGAATAATCGGTTAACATAGAGTGCCTCCAGTTGGCAAGATTGTCGATCGCACTCAGCTTGAGTTATGACTGATTCGGAGTCGCATCAGTCACAAGGAGAACCCGTGAAATATTTTTCAGTAGTAATGTATTTGCTGCGGGAACGGCAACAATTTCTCGAAGAAATTCGCGACGGTGTTAAGCTCAAATCTAAAATTTTTGGTTTGTTAATTTCCAGTACCATATTTTTTGGGATTTACGGAGCGATATTAGGCGCATCTAGTACGTGGATGCAATGTCTGGTTTCAGCAATCAAGCTGCCAGCGCTTTACTTACTGACGCTGATTATCTGCTTTCCTACACTGTACTTTTTTAATGTCATGTTTGGTTCAAAACGAACTTTTGAACAGTATTTGACATTGTTGATGACAGCAATGGCGATGATTAGCGTTTTGCTGTTTGGATTTGCACCTGTCAGCCTATTTTTTCTGATCAGCAGTACCAATTACAATTTTTATCTGCTGCTAAATGTTGCTATCATGGCAATCACAGGATTTTTGGGGGTCAGCTTCATTTATCAAGGAATGCACTTTCTGTCCGAACAAGATGCGGAAGGAAAAGACATCAGGCTAAATATTTTGCGGTTTTGGTTGGGACTGTATGCGTTTGTGGGCAGTCAGTTGGGATGGACGCTGAGACCGTTTTTTGGCGCACCGGGACAAGCTTTTCAACTGTTCCGAAGCCGAGACAGCAATTTTTATATGAGTCTGTGGGATTCAATTAGGTCTCTGGGAGGATTTTAATTAATGCTAATTTAAGGAGATTTGCCCTAGTGATACAAGCGGATTTGGATGAGTTGATAATTCCTGAAAAGGAGTTGGAAGATTTGAGCGGAATAGCTTTGAGCGACGGTTTTTCAGGGAATTTTTATCGCCCTGCTACACTCCGGGACGGCAAAAATCTGTTTGCTCTTTTGTTGCACGAGTTGCTGATATTTTGCGTGACGCTTGTTGTCTCGCTCCCGGTTGCTTTGCTGGCCAATAGAAATCAAGTTGGTTTTAGCGATGCTGAGATATTTGTCCGGGTTTTACAAATAACTTTGGGTTTGTCCCTGGCGATTACTGTTGTTTGGAATGTCTATAAATGGGTAAAAGCAAAGCCTTTAGCAACCCTGGCGGGTCTCTTGGATGAAGTTGAGAAGTATCATGAGGTGATTAAGGCTTTAGATATTATCGATCGCCTAACGGCTGCTGGCAATTTACAAGCCAATTTAATTAATCGACAAGATGCAATTGAGGCCTTAAAAATTACTAGAGAAAGTTTAGTCTGTGCTTTGAAAACAGAAAGGATTCTCAGGGAAAATCAGAAATTCATTGGTCGCCGTTACGAGTTATTTGCTAATATTGAAAGTAATTTGGCGGCTTTGATGGCGCTGGATGTGAGCGATCGGGCGAGCGAATACGGCCGGTTGCTAAATGAGGCTCTAGAAATTGGGATGAGCGTGCACAAAGAGGTAAGAAAGTTGCAAAATGGCAAATAATTTGAAGTATGTTGTTGCGCTTTAGCGCTCTTTCATGTATATACAGAAAGAGCGCTGAAGCGCAACAACGTACCTTTATTGAATCTGTAGGAACTACGAACCTTTTTTGGGGACAATTTTAATCGTCAAATATATCCAACTGTTGTCCCTCCGACTCTTTTTTACCATCTTTCTTAACACCCTTCCGCAGCCCGATCGCAATTTTGCTATGTTTCTCAATCTGCTTCATCACCTGTCTCGCCCTATCAATCACCGACGGCGGTAAACCAGCCAACCTCCCCGCTTCAATTCCGTAGGACTTATCAGCACCGCCGGGGTGAACTTCGTGCAAAAATACAATTTGATCCGGCAATTCCTTCACAGTCACCTGATAATTTGCCACATTATCCAAAATAGAAGCTAACTCATTTAACTCGTGATAGTGAGTCGCAAAAATCGTCCGCGCGCGAATCTCGCTGGCTAAATATTCTGCCACAGACCAAGCAATCGAAAGCCCGTCAAACGTTGCCGTTCCCCTACCAATTTCATCCAACAAAACCAATGATTTCGGCGTCGCGTGATTGAGAATATTGGCAGTTTCGTTCATTTCTACCATAAACGTAGACTGACCGGTTGCTAAATCGTCCACGGCGCCGACACGGGTAAAAATGCGATCGCAAATTCCCAAAGTCGCAGCCTTCGCCGGGACAAAACTGCCCATCTGCGCCATTAACTGGATCAAACCAACCTGGCGCAAATAACAACTCTTGCCGCTAGCATTCGGCCCAGTTAAAATAATTAAATCTGGGCGACTTAGCGCTGCTTCCCGACCCAAAAAAGCCGAATTAGGGACAAAAAATCCCGGCGGTAAAGACTTTTCCACCACCGGATGACAACCTTCAATAATTTTAATTTCCCGACTTTCTGTCATCATCGGGCGACAGTAATCTTGATAAACCGCTACTTCCGCCAAACCGCACAAAATATCCGCCGCCGCCACCGCGCGGGAAACGTTGCGAATAATTTCGGCGTGTTCTCCTACCTCCGATCGCAATTTCGCAAAAATATCGTACTCCAAGTGATTTAAATCTTCCCGCGCCGTCAGAATTCGCACTTCCCTTTCTTTTAATTCTTCTGTGCTGTAGCGTTCTTCATTGGTGAGAGTTTGCTTGCGGGTGTAGTCGTTCGGTACTTGGTCAACTTTCGATTTGGTAATGCTGATGTAATAGCCGAAAGCTTTATTGTAGCCGACTTTTAAATTAGAAATTCCGGTGCGTTGCCGTTCGTTAGCCTCTAAACGGGCAATCCATTCTTGATCGGCTGATGCAGTGTGGCGCATCTCATCAAGCATGGGATTAATGCCCGATCGAATCAAACCTCCTTCTTTTAAATGAATCGGCGGTTCCTCAACTAAATAAGCGTGAATTTGAGTTGCTAACTCTTCTAAAATGGGCGGGACATTTTGCAGCGCTTTTAAATAGGGCGAGATTCCTTCAGTTGCGATCGCCGCCAGTTGGGGTAATTTTGAGAGAGAATCGGCTAAAGCGACCAAATCCCGCGCGCTAGCGGTTCCAGAACCGGCGCGCCCCGTGAGTCTTTCGATGTCGTAAATTTGGCGCAGCAACTGCTGCAAATCTTGGCGCAGCGGATTGTTTTCTACTAATTCTTGAATCGTATCGTGGCGGGCGCAAATACCTTTAATGCTGAGCAAAGGTTGCAGCACCCAGCGGCGCAAAGCCCGGCCTCCCATGGCGGTGCTGGTTTTGTCTATAGCCCACAGCAGCGAACCGTGAAACACGCCATCTCTGACTGTTTGAGTAATTTCGAGATTGCGGCGGGTTTGATAGTCTAGTATCAGAAAATCGGTGAGTGTGTAAGTGTGCAATCTTTGCAAAGCAACTGCTTTTTCTTTTTGAGTTTCTTCGAGATATTGCAGCAAACCGCCGGCGGCGCGCACTGCGAGGGAAAGGTGCGCGCATCCGAGGCCTTCGAGCGATCGCACTTTGAACTTTTGCAGGATTCGCTGTTTTGCTTCGGACAAAGTAAACGGGATTTGCGATCGCAAAGAATAGCAAAACGAATTCGGCAAACAATCGGGTAAATGCTCGGATTTCTCTCCGGGTCTCAACATCGTCACCAAATCCGGCGCATTAGTCGGAACCAGGACTTCCGAAGGCTGCAAACGGAGCAATTCTAATGTTAATTGTTCTAAACTGTCGGCTTGGGTAGTGACGAATTCTCCCGTAGAAATATCAGTATAAGCCAATCCCCAATGTTCCCCAGCGATGACGACTGCTGCTAAAAAGTTATTTTGTCGGGGTTTGAGCATTCCATCATCCGTCAAAGTTCCTGGAGTGAGAATGCGGGTGATTTCGCGCTTGACTTGGCGGCCTTCGCGGGCGGCGATCGAGGCATCTTCAACTTGGTCGCAAACTACTACAGCATAGCCTTTTTCTACTAACACAGAAGTGTAGCGATCGAGGGCGTGATGCGGCACTCCTGTCATCGGCACTCGACCGATTTCTTTGCCGCTTTCTTTGCTAGTGCAAACAAGTTCTAATTCCCGCGAAATCGTCACTGCATCTTGAAAAAAACACTCAAAAAAATCTCCGACTCGAAACAATAAAAGTGCGTGGGGATACTGTTCTTTCACTTCCACATACCGCTGCATCATCGGCGTCAGCTTAGTGAATTCTAATAGGCGGTGGTCGGCATTGGGGATGTTGGCTTGACTGGGGTCTGTTGGGGTAGATGCAGTGTAAGGCATAAAAGGCGATCGATAAATTTTGATCTTTAACAACTTTAGCGCAAGCTCGGCTTTTAGCTATAGCTAATGATACAATTTTTGACGATTAATCCTCCTCCAGCAGGGTGCGCGATTCTCAAGATGCGAGCCCAGTTATATGGTTCGTAGTGCCGTTCGTAGTGCCGTTCGTAGTGCGGACTTCAGTCCGCTCTTATCCTGCGGACTGAAGTCCGCACTACAAACCGCGCGTGCGGTTAATCGAGCGGACACGATATGAGAGAGCAGCGACTGGCGATCGCCAAAAACAACCTCAGCCATCCCTGTTAGCTGTTAAAACAATAATGCTAAATTTATTGCAATTTACTCTGGGATAAACTCTACCTTTTTTACAACTTAAAACAGCCGAAAGATAGATTTATAAATTATACCTCGGATAGAGAGATGCCACATCTTATATGCTTAAAATTAAAGCATCCAGCCAAGTGATTTAGCTGCGGAGTAAATTTAAGATTTAGAATCAAAAATCTGGGAGTTAAGTAGAGGAGAACACAATAATGAAAGCTCTTTGCTGGCACGGAGCAAATGACGTGCGAGTTGATAATAGACATCTTGCAAAAATAGGGAGTTCCTGATTCACGGTATGAAAGGCTAATATGCCAGTCAGAGAAACCAGTATCGACAAAGCTTGGGGATTTTCAACTGATTTTTTTCATACCCTGATTAAGCAACGCCGGCTTGACCATCAAAATGGGACAGACGCACGTTCACCGCTATTTGCGCCCTTTGCTCGATCGCGTTCAAAAAGGCGAAATTGACCCAACCTTCGTGATTACGCACCGTATGAAATTGGATCGAGCGCCCGACGCTTACGAGATTTTCAAACACAAAAAAGACAAGTGCATCAAAGTTGTTCTCAAACCATAATTCACCATTAATTCACAAGGAGAAACTATGCTTTTACAAGAAAAAGAATCCGGCGACTTGATAGAAATCATCGATATCGCGACTTTAGTCAGCCCTACAAAAACAGAGGTGGGCGGCAAAAGTCAAGCAGGTGAAGAGGAGCAAGAGCCGACTACTTTTGAGAAGAATAAATTGGTTTTTCCCTCCGGGGAAGTCCTGCCGCGCTGCTGGACAGAGGAAAGTTATAAAACTCAAGGTTCGTAGTAGGGACTTCAGCCCTCGATTGACTCATTAAGTCTTGGACGCAACTGTCACCTTAATAAAGGTACGTAGTTGCGCTTCAGCGCTCTTTGCTTATATCTATGAAAGAGCGCTGAAGCGCAACTACGTACCTAAGAAAGATTTGAGTCCCTGATTTGTTAATTATTTAAGGACTTAAGTCCTTACTACAAACGAGATTTTTGCAATAATTATTGTCATCACTAACAGCCAATAAGTTATGGAATTGCAAGCAGTAATTCTCGATGTTGACAAGCGAATTTCACAGGTGGTACCCGCCACGTGATTTATCCGTGGAATCAATCCCAAATCGAAAATCGAAAATCCTCTCTTCCCCCGAATTTATCCCTCATACTCAGCAAAGATGCTCACGCTCAAGCTTGGGTAGAGGCGTTTGCTGCTTACGGATACGAGGTGCCTTTTGAGAAAGTTCGCCCGCTAATTGGGATGGGAGGCGACCAACTTATACCTACTAACATTTGATTAAAAGGACTTTTGCAAGAAGTCTACAATCCACTCTACCTGATGCGCTTCCGTGCGATCGGGAATGTCGAGGCGATTAGCCAATCGTTGAATGGCTGCTTCTGGGACTGCTGCTGTGCGCGATCGATTCCGCCGCAATACTTCTTGTAGGGGAACTTCCAGGTAAACAATCCGAATACGCGCTTGATAACCAGCAAAGAAATTAATTAATTGCTGGCGCATTTGTTTAGTCGTATTGGTGGCATTCCACACAAAAGAACGTCCCGATTTCATGTATTCCCGCGCACGATTTTTAGCTTCTACGATGACATTTCCGGGAGTTCGATCGGGAGGAACGTTCATCTCTCTTCGCAGCGCATCCAAGGAAATAACAGGCCAATTGGGTAGATTTTCTTTAATCCAATAATCTTTACCGCTTCCGGGTAATCCCGACATCAAAACAACTTCGCATCGAGTATCATCAAATGCTTCATAATCGGGGTTTCCGTTGTCTTTGCGGAAGTAGATAAATCGGCTGTGGTCTGAGGCGAATTGTCGCGGAGAATCCAAACAATTATTTTCTTGACAAAACTCCCGAAATAGCTGTATTTTATCTAGGATTTCTTGTCTGTCGCTACACTCGCGGCCGCGCACGTCTGCTTCTGCTAAAAGTGCGAGGAAATCGCAGCGGACAACTTGACTAGCCTTAATTACAGACTGCTGCGGGTTGGGTTTGTCTAGCAGCCAGATGGGTAAACTGCCGAATTGGACGATCGCGCAAACAGTCTCCCGAATGATAAACTGCACCGGCGGGTCAAATTGAGCTAAAATTTGTCTGACCATCCTCGCACCTTGACGGGCGTGACCTTTCGAGCTAATTCTGCCATTTTCTTCTATCTTTGTAAAAGCAGGTTTTGCGACATCGTGCAGCAAAGCCGCAGCAAAAACCATTGAACGTTCTGGCGCAGAAAGCTGTCGCCACTTGGGGGAGGATATTAAGGCTTCGCAGACCATTTTGGTATGAATTAAGACATCACCTTCAGCGTGATAAATCGGATCTTGCTGGCATCCTTCTAAGTTTTGAATCCAATCGAAATGATTGTAAATGCTTTCCCAATCTAGGAACCAATCGGGCGGTTCTGGACAAAAGGGAAAAGTCCAAGTTGCAGAGTGTGATAATAAAGCAGTCATAGTTTCACCTATTTATTAATAACGCAATTTCTTCGTCCGCGGAGGCGGACATTGTTTGTGTAGCAGCGGTTTCAACCGCCGACTCTTAGCTAAAATTAAATAAATCAGCACCCGGACGCAAAATATTCGGTATAATCGGGCGATTCAGCCAATGTCCCTCCGCATTTTTAATCGCAGTCAAAAAGCTAGCGCGCACGTACTTGTAACGCGCCTTGACAATTCCATCTGCTTCGACTTTAATATACAGACCCTCCATGCGATCGCTATTGTCAGTCTCCTTCAAAGACCGCTCTTCATCTAACCCCAATTCCCGACACTGCAAGCGCAACCGCTCCAAATGTCCAGGTTGAATAAAATTAGATTTGTCCATAAACTGCATCATGTGCTTGGGCGATTTGACTACTCCTGAAAAAAGAACAGGAACTGACACTAACGGCACTCTGCTTAACAACTGACGGCGGGCTTCTGTACTCAAAAATTGACTGGTTTCCAAGTCCAGCACGTCGTATTCCATAAAATAGTGCGGCAGAAAATCATAAAAAACTGTGTGTTTGGCATAAAGCCATTCCCCGTACAAAATATAACGATTTCCCAGCACTTCTCCCAGGACTCCGCTGAGACTGAAAGCCCACTGTTTGAATAAGTTAAAATGCTTTTCTCGCGGGCCGCCGGTGAGATAGTGGCCGCGACTTTGCAGCAGCATTTGCCCGTCTGGCGCGAAGCTGATGCCTGTATTGGCGCCGTCTACCTTTTCTTCGATAATTAAAGGGCGATCGGCAATAGCGCTAAAAGGCACGCTGTCGAGGTCTTCATCTCCCGGCTGGAAACGCGAACCTTCGATGTGATAAGTTCTAGGATATTTGACAATTTCCATAACCGATTTTATATTTGAGATTTTAGAGGCCAGCCAATTCATTAGACTAGATTGTAAAAGTCTTTTGAATCAAATTTTCGGACAATGATTTTCACAATAGGTATATTACCATTATAATAGATGTATCACAAAGGAGCGTATATTTTGAAAAGTCAAAGTTTCCAGAGCGTAACGTCAGCGATCGCTGGAATTCTATTAGTAGTCGCGCTACTCCTGGGCTTCAACTCTTTTGTTGTCATCAATCCAGGTGAAGCAGGGGTGGTTAGCATTTTAGGAAAAGCGACTGATGGAGCGTTGTTAGAGGGATTTCACTTCAGACCCCCGCTGATATCTAAGGTAGATGTCTACGATGTCACAGTGCAAAAATTTGAAGTTCCCGCCCAGAGTGCTACTAAAGACCTTCAGGATTTAAATGCTAGTTTTGCGATCAATTTTCGCCTCGATCCTGCCAAAGTAGTAGATGTCAGAAGGACTCAAGGAACTTTAGAGAATATAGTTTCTAAAATTATTGCTCCTCAGACGCAAGAAGCATTTAAAACAGCCGCTGCGCTGAGAACCGCCGAACAATCTATTACTCAAAGAAGCGAACTGAAACGAGACTTTGATAGTGCACTTAAGGAAAGGTTATCAAAGTATGATGTAATCGTGCTTGATACTAGCGTTGTTAACATTAGATTCTCCACAGATTTTGCGAAGGCGGTTGAGGAGAAACAGGTTGCTGAACAGCGGGCGCAAAGGGCTGTTTATGTTGCTCAAGAAGCTGAACAGCAGGCTCAAGCTGATATTAACCGCGCTCAAGGTAGGGCTGAAGCTCAAAGACTTTTGGCGGAAACTCTGAAGGCTCAAGGCGGCGATTTGGTTCTGCAAAAAGAGGCGATCGAAGCTTGGAGAAGCGGCGGCGCTCAGATGCCAAAGGTATTGGTTATGGGTAGCAATTCGAGTCGGGTTCCTTTCATTTTTAATATGAACGATATGCAGGAAGAACCCGATCGCCCAAAAGCGATCGACAATTAAAATAGCACTTACCCTCTGAAACCTTGTTTCTGGGAAAATGTTGGCTTTGCTAACCACAAATCTCGCCCGAAACCGGGTTTGCTCAGAAAGCCTGCCGAAGTCCTATGAGATTTGCCGGAGTATGCTACACTTCTGAAAGTCAAAATATAGCGACAGCTTAAAACCTTTCGCTATTAAACCAAAGTCCGCAATTAAAACGCAGACAGCACACTCATTTTAGGAAGCAAGGAGAAATTATGACCCGCGCTATTATGGAAACCGACAAAGGTACAATCAATTTAGAACTGTTCGATGCGGATGCGCCGAATACAGTGAAAAATTTTGTTGACTTGGCGGAAAAAGGTTTTTACGACGGACTATTGTTTCACCGAGTCATTCCTAACTTTATGGTTCAAGGCGGCTGTCCCAAAGGCACTGGAATAGGCGGGCCCGGCTACAAAATCAAGTGTGAAATCAACTCAAACAAACATTTGGCAGGCACTTTATCGATGGCTCACGCAGGCCGCGATACGGGTGGGAGCCAATTCTTTATTTGCCATTCTCCCCAGTCTCATTTAGATGGAGTTCACACAACTTTTGGCAAAACTGAGGATATGTCTGTCGTGAATGCGATCCGCCAAGGCGACAAGATTATTTCGCTCAAAATCGAGCATTAATTTTCAGTAATTAGTGATGTTTGTAGTAAGGACTTTAGTCCTTATTGCAAACAATATTAGTTGAAATTGAATCATTCATCTTCGAGGGAAGTGTCTAACAGTTCAATTTCTAAATTTTCTTCATCATCCTCATAATTAAATTCCAATTTGCTCTGCTTGATAATTTCATTTAATATATTATTTAAATACCCTTTGGCAACAGCTTCTTCAAATCTGTCTATCAGAATAGCAACATTGATTATTTCTTCTATACATTCCATATAACGCGAGACGATCGCATTTATTGAATACTGTTTTCGAGCCTGCGCTTCAATTTTACGTCTAATCTCAATATCGGAATCTGAAGATTTAACTACAAATGTTATCGGATACCTTTCAATTTTATCAATGTCTAGGAAATATTTATTCATGTCTACAGTTTCTGTTACCTGAAAAAAACGTCCTAGAGGCTTCATTACAAAATCAATTCCGCCATCATTTGCATTTGTCCGACCTGTTTTAAACAGTTGTAAATTTTCTTGCTGGAGCCTATCAAGCTCATAACCCCAATAGATACATATGTCACTATAGTAGTATTTTAAGATACTGTAGCTGACTATCTCGAATATTCTAGCATCTACAGTTGGTGCAACTATTTGTTTGATAAATTGTATTACTTGCTTCTGGGTCAATGCTTGAGCCTCTTTACAAAGTTGAAGAAATTTTTCAAAGCTATCTCTCTTAGCTTCAACGTAGGCATCAATGATTTGAATTACTGTTTCTGCTATGTTATGTACATTTTCCTGAATTTTAACTTTTAATAAATTTTCGTTAAACCAATACCTGTTAGTTTTGGGATTTCTCAGAACTGGGATAAAGTCACAAGTAGGAAAATATCTTTTAAATTCTTCATTAAGCCTGTGGTTCAAAGCATGGTTTTGAAGCTTTTGTCCAAACGGTAATTCGCGCTGTCTCTTAAAAATATTTGTATAAACTGCACCTGCATAATCTGAATACATATCGCTTTGATGAAAACCTCTTAAAAAATAGTCTTCAACTAAAACATAGATAGCATATAAATTCGCAAAACTCCCTCTTGATTTTGAGCCTCTATTTGCAGATTTAGTTTTGATATTCAAATATTGAATTAGCTCGCTTCCAGTAAATATTTGCTCGCCAGACGCGCCCAAATTTTCTGCTAAAATTTGCTTGATTGTTTTAGTAAACTCGTGTTCCATTGAATCAAAGTTGTAAGTTAAGTGTTAACTGTGTGGGTGAAGTTTCACCAGGATTTATTTCCGATGTTTGCTGCTCTTTTTTGTCATTATAAGTAGCTTGTAACCTATTTAATCCTATTTCTACATACTTGTTTTGTAATTCTATTCCGATTGACTTTCTCTTAAGCTGTTTGGCAACAAATGATGTGGTAAAAGTCCCAGAAAATACGTCTAATACAACGTCTCCCTCATTACTACTTGCTTTGACAATTCGTTCTAACAAAGATGTTGGTTTTTGGGTAGGGTGATCTTCGTACTCAGGCATACGATATCTGACTCTCGGAAACTCCCATACATTACCTGGAACTTTTTGAGAATTATATACTGATGGTGTAGACTTGCGGTAATCAATTAGTTTTCTGACTGAGCCGGTTTTTGCCTCTACCAGAATATCGGAGGAATTAAATGTATAATTTCGTTTGTCTTTGACACAATATAAAATAGGTTCGTACAGAGAACCGTAGTATTTTTTTGCTTGGACTCCCGAACTGTCATAGTACCACACTATTCGTGAAAGAATTGTCAAACGATCGCGCAAATATAAATCGAAGTAAGGCATACATTGAGTTGAAGCCATCAGATACAAGCTGCCGTTGTGCTTGAGCTTATCAATACATAAATTCAACCAGGTATAACTCCATTCTAAATAATCGCTCTCTGATTCCCACTTGTCTTTAAAACCATTGAAGTCTTTGCCAATATTATAGGGAGGATCGGCAAAAATCAAATCGACTGAGTTGTCTTTAATTTCATGAGAAAGGACTTCTAACACATCTCCCAATATGAGCTTGTGTCTGTCTACTTCAAAGATTTTCATTTTGCCTAATCTTTTCCAATCAATACGTCATTTTGTCAGCTAGAGTTGATATTTACTAGAACTCCTCAATACAGTTCATATTTGAGCAAAGTACAGGGAATCGAGCCATTGAAAACCGGAATTCGCTTCGATGTTCTGAGTCCAACCTGTTTACCCAACTCCTTATTTCCAGTCAAAATAAACGCATTCCAACCTTTAAAACGCTGCTTGAAAATATCGCCCAACATCTTGTACAAATCTCCCAATTCGCTAGCATCTCCCAGGCGCTCTCCGTAGGGAGGATTGCAAATCAGAACGCCTCTATCTGTCGGTGCTTCCAACTCGGATAACTCGGTACGAGCAAACTTAATTTTACCTGAAATACCTGCTTGTTGGGCGTTGGTGCGAGCTTGATCTAACATATCAGAATCGCGATCGCACCCGGCGATTATTTCTTTAAGTTCGGGCAATTCGCTGTTTTCAGCTTCAGCCCACAATTTATCCCACAAAGGTTCGTCAAAATCGCGCCACGTCATAAATCCAAACTTGTCTCGAAACAATCCAGGCGCAATGTTCAAAGCCTTTAAACTGGCTTCCAGGGGCAATGTTCCCGAACCGCACATCGGGTCTAAAAATGGTAAATCTGCCGTCCATTCTGCCATCTCTAACAAAGCCGCAGCCAGGGTTTCTTTGAGCGGAGCCAGCCCCATTGCGGGGCGATATCCCCGCCTGTGCAAACTGCCGCCGGAACTGTCTAAGCTCAAGATAGCGCGGTCTCGATGGATGTGAAGGTTAATTAGTAAGTCGGGATTTTCGACATCAACATTGGAACGTTTGTTAAATTGCAGGCGCTGTTGGTCGGCGATCGCATTTTTGACCTGCAAAGCTGTAAAGTGGGTGTGATTTAAATTTTCGTTGCCACCGGTACAGTTGACTGCTAATGTATTGTGAGGCTCTAGGTATTCGTCCCAAGGAATTTTCTGGACTTCGCGGTAGAGCATATTTGAGTCGTAACACCGGAATTCGGCGATCGGCATTAGCACTCGAAAAATAGTTCTCGACCACAGATTGACGCGGTACAATAAAGCGCGATCGCCCGCGAAGTAAACTCCTGTAAAATCGGGCTTGACATCTTGCGCCCCTAAACTTTCTAATTCTTGGGCGGCAATGGTTTCTAAACCGCGCGCAACTGTAGCAAAATATTGATTCATTGATGATTACGAAGGAAGTTCGGCAGCGAGCAATGTACGGGATGTAACGGATGTAACGGATGTAACGGATGTTAACGGATGTTAACGGATGTAGGAGGGAAGAAATAGCTATAGCCTTTCTCAAAAAGATGAGGTATGACTGACAGCTTATTATCACCCTTAAGCTAAGAGGGCTAAAGCCCAACAACATACCTCATCTTTCTGATAACCGCTATAGGTGGTTGGGGATTGGGAATCGGTTTTTCTCGATCGCCCAAATTAGATAGTAGCTCGTTTTAATCCTAAGTCTCACAAACAACACTCTACCTTAAGGTAGATGCCTCTGTTTCAAAAGACTGATATTTTTACTACTTATTGTCAAGAGTGGATTGCCGGTTTAGCAGTATGTGCGTAAGGGCGATCGGGCTAGCCCGCGACTACTGAATGTCCAGAATCAATAGCTAGAGAGGATTTGTGCTTAATTGTCAACTGGGTTAGCAAGGGGTCTGAAGTACCCTTGCAGCCCGCTTGTTGAAAAGTATTCTTAACTACTTGCACATTTTATTGACTTCATGTTAGGCTTCTAGTCAAAGTTGAGAATTCAAGCCCTAACGTCACAGTCAGGGAAAATTTCAGCTAAATGGGTGTCATACAACAATTGGAGACCATTATGTCAAAGGCAATCAACGGATCTGCTCTCAAACTGTCCCGCGCTAGCAAAATCCAAGTAGAAGTCAAGGAAATTGCCAAGCACGCCACAGCTAAAAATATCTCTTCTGCGCTTAATGTTGATGCCGATGGCAGCGATGTTACCAACGAGTAATAGCAGGTTTTTCAGTTAGACTTCGCATCCCCAAGCAACAAGTAGTAGATTTTACTGTTGTCTGTCGGGAAATGTGGAGTAATTGAGGGCAAGCGTAAAGCATTGTCCTCAATTATTCAATTGTTCAAAATTTATTGAGAAGTTTTATCAATAGAATTTATGCGATCGATCGCCAATTTAATCAAACCATACAATCTCGAAGATTTTCTAAATAACAACTGGACAAACAAAGCAGTTGTCATTCCCAGCGAAGGGAAAAAAGACTTTGCACATTTATTTTCCTGGGAAAAACTCAACTACCTGCTCAACTTTCACGAATTAAAATATCCCGACATTCGCTTAGCAGTAGCAGGAAAAGTTCTCGACGCCAGCGAAAACGTCAATCTCATAAAACTGTGCCAATCGGGAGCAACTTTAATCGTCAATCAAGTTCACAAACTCATCCCAGAAATAGCTGAATTTGCAGCAGAAATAAAAGCAGACTTAGGTTATCCAAACCAAGTAAATGCCTATTGTTCTTGGCCAGAAAAACAGGGGTTTTCTTCCCACTACGATACCCACGAAGTTTTCATCTTGCAAACAGACGGGATTAAGCAGTGGTATGTATTTGCCGACACAATTAAATACCCGCTGATCGACCAAAAATCCTCCGCATTTTCGCCACCAGAAACTCCACCGTATTTAACCTGCACTTTGCATCCCGGAGATATGCTTTACATACCGCGCGGACATTGGCATTATGCAGTTGCTTCAGATGAACCGTCGCTGCATTTAACATTAGGAATTCACTGCAAAACTGGAATTGACGTTTTAGAATGGTTGGTGGGCGAATTGCGACAACAAGAAGAGTGGCGTCAAAGTTTACCGCTGCGAATAAATCCAGATTCCATTGATGTAAGTGTAAATAATTTAATTACTGAATTGCACCGCTACGCAAATAGTAAAAATCTTGGAGAAGAGTACAGCAGCTACCTTGACAGTTTAGCAAAACCAGTGGCGAAATACTCTCTCCCTTATCAAGCAGGGTTCAACATTTTCCCCTACGGGATTCAAACTAAGTTTAGGATTCCCAAGTTTCTGCGGGTGAGAATTCGCGAATTGCCTGACGGGTGTGGATACAAAGTTGTTGTTGGAGGTAAAGAAGTATCTCTGAAAGGAGTAACGGAGAAATTTATGGACAATCTATTCAGTACAGAATTTTTTACAGGAGAAGATGTGATGGATTGGTTGCCAGATTATGATTGGGAAATAGATGTAGTGCCACTTTTGTCTAAGTTAGTAGTTGACGGAGTGATTTTTGTTGGTTAAAACTAGAGAAGGGTACTAGCTGTAATGAATGGGTTGTTAAAAGAGTAATTTATGACACATAACGAGGTAAAAAATGCCGGATACTTTTTTTTGCGCCGATGCTTCTAAATGCGTTGAAGAGGATATTATTGGGAGTGGTACTAATTACCAAACCTATATATTGATTGAATGCTGCTTGCCTTGGGAATCAGAAGCTTTTGATTCCAAACAAGTGCCCCAGAATCTCAGGGATTTGGTGGAGGAAGTAGAGCATTCAAAGCAAAAAATTAGATTTTTGTTGATAAATAGCGACCAAACTAAATGTGCCGATCAGCGCAAAGTGTTGATTTATGATAACAAAAGTCAAGCACTTTTTGAGGGCTACGAAAAATACGAATTTAACGCGAGTAATATTGAGCAAGTAGCGGCAATTGTCAAAAGCTATTTAGCTGGAGAAGTCCCGGATTGCGAAGTTGAAAATAACCCAAGTAGAGATATTTTGGTTTGCACTCACGGGAGTCATGATAGATGTTGCGCGAGATATGGCAATCCTTTTTATGCCCAAGCAACGGCTTTGGTTTCGGAGTTAGAATTGAGTGATGTTCGTCTTTGGAAATCTAGTCATTTTGGCGGACACCGCATGGCGCCGACTGCGATTGATTTGCGTGACGGTAGATATTACGGAAATCTCGATCGCATTTCGTTCAAATCTATTCTAACGCGATCGGGCGATATTGAATGTTTGAATCAGGTTTATCGGGGTTGGGGGATTTTGCCGAACCAAATTCAGGTTTTGGAACGAGAATTCATCATCCGCTACGGGTGGGATTGGTTCAACTACAAAGTCTCAGGCTGTATTGTAGATAAAAATCCTGAAAATGATGATTTTGTTGCTGAATTAACTTTTGAAAACGTAGATGGCACTTATATCTATCGGGCTGAGTTGGTTAAAGATGAAGCTAAAACAGTCAGGTTGAAAGGTTCCTGCGGCGCTAAGCAAGAGTCAGAGTTTGTCAAATATTTGGTAAAATATTCTTACTTTTACTCGAAGAAAGAGGAGTCAAGGTTTGTGATTTATCCTTTTCGGGATTTTCGTAGAGATAAGACGGCGGTTGAAACCGCGTCTACACAAACGATGTCCGCCTCCGCGGACTAAATAAAATAACCTAATTTCAACCGTTGTGTTCAACCCGCGGAGGCGGGTTTTGTCTGTATAGACGCGGTTTCAACCGCCGTCTTCAACTCCATGAATATGTGCGGGATTCCCAGGTAGTCAAAGGGATTGTCTTTTTCTATAAATCCGAGGTTTTTGTAAAATTTAACGGCGTTAATACGAGACATTAATCTAACAGTTTTGAAATTCTTTTCCTTAGCTTGTGCGATCAGTTTTTCCATCAGTTTAGTGCCGATTCCCTGGTTTTGAAATTCAGGAAGTACAGCAATATAAGAGATGCTTCCCAATTCAGGGGATAATTCTCGGAGTCTGCCCGATCCGATAATTGTACGATCGCCCTTTGCTATGATATGACAAGCACCGTTTTCGCGATCGTCCCTTTCGCTACCTCTTTCCATGCCCAGGGGCGATCGCAAAACCAACCACCGCTGATCGAACATTTCTGCTAATTCTTGTTGGTTGTTGACTTCACGGATGTCTAGTTGCAGCATTTTTCGATCGGATTGAAGAGGTAGATTATAATTTGTCGTTGGGCGGGGGCGGGTTTACGAGATTGTGGGTTTTGGGCAATTATTGTTGGTGAACCCGCCCCTACATATTATGGGGAATTTTGGGTGGGGGCGGGTTTACGAGATTATGGGTTTTAGGCAATTATTGTTGGTGAACCCGCCCCTACAAATTATGGGAAATATGGAGTTACAAACTATCAGTAATACTGGTGAAATTAAAAGCTTTCACGCGCACTCCGGGCACGACATTACCGCCGTAACGTTTCGCCTCGGTAACTGCATCGACATCGCGCAACATATCAGGTAAAACTTGATTGAAACGGAAATTTTTAATCGGATAAACAATCTTACCATTTTCAATCCAGAAAGTACCGTCGCGAGTCATGCCGGTTACTTCCGATGTCTTGGGATTGACATAGTTGACATACCATGCCCGACTAACTAAAATTCCTCGCTCGGTTTGAGCAATCAAATGTGCTAAACTTTGGTCGGAACCTGTCATCGCGATCGGGTAATAAGCACCTTTTGATTCTTTGCCTTTTTGTGCTGCCCAGTAGCGGGAATAAGATAAACTTTGAGGAACGCCATTTTTGATGATTTCCAAATAGCTATTACTCAATCCATCGCCGAAAAAATTATTCGATCGCAACAAAGGATGACTCGGATCGCGCTGTACCTGCACTAACGGGCTGAAAAGTTGTTCACCAGCGCGGTTTCCAGCGGGTTTCCCGGCTGCATCTGCGATCGACATAAACGATCGCCCTTCATCCGCCGCCCGCGCATCCATACCCCAAATAATCCACGGTAACAAATCCGCAAACGCAGCGCCATCAAAGATTACAGGATACACGCCCGGAGTGATTTCGCGGGGGTTGCGGGATGCTTTCGCGCGATCGACAACTTGCGCTGCTAATGCCGCTACTGGTAGTTGATTGATACCCCAAGCCGTGCTTTCCGTCCAGCTAGAACCGTCTCCGATGCGGGCTGTAAAGCCGAAATTCGCCTCTGTAGAATGGTTGCAGGCGCGGAGTCCGGTTGACGAGGCGATCGCGTACAGCGAAGTTTCAGCGCTCAAAGTACCGGAAGCATCTGCACCTTCCTGAGATGCGATCGCACAAGCTTGTCGCACCATTTCAGCGCGGGCTAGAGGCGATACAGCCGCCGTTGCTTCATCAAACGCGGGCAGGGGTAAATCGTAGGTTTGAGGGGGCAGCAAGGGCATCCATTCGGGGTCTGCGGGGGCAATTTTGGCTAATTCCTGCGATCGTTTGACCGTTTGGGCGATCGTATCTTCATCAAAATCTGTCACAGATGCAGAAGCGCTTTTATTGCCGAAATAGCTAGTAATGTTGAGCCTAAATACAGTCTTGCTAATATTTTGGCTGATTTGATTTTCCGAAAATCTGGAGAGAGATTCTTCGCCAGTATAGAGACTGACAAATACCGCTTCGGCTTCCGATTGTTTGACTGCCTTTTCTACCAAAGATAAGGCTTGGTCTTCACTTAAAATTGCGGAAGATGTTGTTAAAATCATGATGGAATGGGGAATAGGTAATGGGGAATGGGGAATGGGGAATAGGTAATGGGGAATGGGGAATAGGTAATGGGGAATTCGGAATTAGAAATTGATAATTGGGGATTGATAATTTTGAATTGGTTATTTGTTACTTCCAATTACCAATTACCAATTACCAATTACCAATTACCAATTACCCAATTTGAATATCCCTAACCCGCACCGGCACACAAGCGTGAGTCATTTGAGCAACCTGCATCGGTTCACCTTTACCGCACATATTAGTACCGCATTGAACCCGTTCCGAAGCAGGCCCGATCGCATCTACTTGATTCCAAAAATCAGTGCTCATCGAATGATAAGTTACATCCTTCAACATTCCGACAACTTTACCCTTTTCCACCTTCCAGAAAGCATTGCCGCCGAATTGGAAATTGCGCCGTTGTTGGTCAATCGAAAAACTGCCAATACCGTCAATTAAAATCCCATCTTCCGTATCAGCAATCATCTGATCCAAAGTAGCAGTATGACTGCCGCCATCCGGGCCTGGTTCCAATCCCAAATTCGGAATTCTCACCATCGGTACACTCGACCAACTGTCAGCGCAAGCAGAACCGTTGCTGCTACCGCGTCCGAGGCGATAAGCTGTTTCTCTATCAGTGAGATAATCAACTAAAATTCCATCCTTGACAACGTACCAATCCTGTGATTTTACGCCCTCATCGTCGTAACCCATTGTACCGCGGCCGGCCGGTTGAGTGCGATCGCACTTAAAGTTCACCCAAGGTGCAGCGTATTGCAGCTTATTCAATTTATCAGTAGTAGCAAAACTCGTGCCAGCAAAATTTGACTCGTAGCCGTAAACTCGGTCTAATTCCGTGGGATGCCCGACTGATTCGTGGATTGTCAGAAACAAATTTGTAGGTTTGAGAATCAGGGATTTGCAAATACCAGCCGGAACTTTCGGCGCAGCGACTTTCTCAATCGCTTCGGCTGCAACTCTGTCTATTTGACTAAGCAAATCATCGGGATTAATGTGTTCGTAACCGATGTTTAGGGGCGGGCGTTCGTAACTGCGACTTTGGGCATCGCCGCCCGCAATTGCGGTACAGCCCAAACCCGGATAGCTGCGGTAGATTGTTTGTTCGATTAGCGAGCCTTCTGTGGAAGCAAAAACCTTGTCTTCGCGGTTTGCCTGCAAAAAAGAATAAGCTTTTTTGATGCCTTGTGAATCGTGGGCTAGCAGTCGCTCGTTGATGGTTAATAAAAGTTCGGCTTTGTCAGCAACGGGTACAGAAAATGGGTCAATTGCGATCGGAGTAATGTAAGTATCGACATATTTTTCGACGGGAACTAAGCGCACCGGTTCCTTTTGAGTCAAGCGGCTGCCTTTAGCGATTTCAACAGCCAAAGCGACTATTCTGGCAACCTCTGCGGGTGTTTTGCTGTGACTGGCGGCAAAGCCCCAAGCGCCGTCTAGCAGCACTCGCACGCCAAAACCGGAACTTACATTATCAGAGATATTGCTTAAAGATCGATCGCGCGCATACAAACTTTGCCGTCGGTAACTGCAAAAACGCACATCACCGTATTCGCAACCTGTTTTCCGAATCAAACTTACGGCTAAATTTGCTAATTCCTTGGCGGATATTTTTGCGGTTAATTGTACCATAGTTATTAGTCGTTTGTCATTAGTTATTAACCATTATAGCGCTACTATCGAAATATTTTCCTAATCAACGGGGCGACGATACCCAGCATTAACCAGCCAAATACTAAGCCAAATAGCAGACTCCAGAGAATTGTCGCAGCAAAGGGATGTAGCGGGAGAGAAAAATCCGGTTGCCATTTAATCGGTGTATCCTTGATGAGAGGATAGGCTGCGGAGAAGATTTGGCCACCACCGATCGCAGTTCCGACAAAAAAGATGATATTCTCAAGTTGGCGATCGCGCTTTTTCTCATTGTCTTCTTGTTCGCGATCGAAATCCACCTGTTCGATTTCCACCATCCCGCGCACAGTAGATATCGACTGCTGGAACAAATCTTGACTAGCAATCAGATAATTCAAATCAATTTCAATTTGCCGCTGATACTTACCCTCAGCCAAATCTAGAAACTTCTGCCAAAAATCCAGATTATCGCCTGGGATGGACAAACTTTTAATTCTGGTCAAACTCTCGCCATAATTTTCAGCATTAATGTCGATCGTATTTCTGTCTTCCTGCAAATACCGCACTTGCTGAGCACAAGCTAACATTTTAGTCCTAACTTCAGCCAACAAATCCTTTAACTTCAGCAACTTAACTTGTCTATCTTGTTCCCTTTCAATTTCACTGAATTCAGGAAGCTTCTTCTCTAACTCGCCCACAATTTTCTGTGCATTGCGATATCTTTTCCGAGCTTCGCGATACACAAATACAATTTTAGCACGAGAACACAACAGATTCATCAAATAAGAATTAAACGTTGGGGTTGCGAATTGCAAAGTTTGGGGATTCTCTTGTAACCATACTAGAATGTGACATCGTTTAGACGCATCATCTTCGCGGCTGTTATACTCAAAAATCGGACTCCCAAATAATATCCCTGACGCGCGAAACTCTGGTAATGCTTGCTGTTGATTGTGGACAAAAGCTGTAACGGATTCGTCAGCTAGCTTGCGGTAAGTACCATAAACTGCTGGTGCGGCGTACAACAATAAAGTTTGTCCTAGGGACGGTTTAATTGCGTTTGGTAACAAACAACCTTGGGGATTTAATTGATTTAAGTCAGCTACTTTGATTGTCGCATTTCGATAGTAAAATGTCAAATCTGCGGTATAAGTATCGTGAATTCGCAGGGCATAAATTGAACCATCAAGTTTCTGGTTATCTGGCTGAGTAATTGGTTGTAAATCCAGAGTTTTGCCATCGGGAATCAGCAGTTCGCGATTATTGGGTTTTTCCTGTTCGCCTTGAGGATAATACTGTTTGTCTTTGTAACAAACTAGCTTGTCTCTGAGAGATTTTAGTTCGTTGCTGTTAAATTGTGTGCCGACATTATCTGCTAAATTTTCCCACAGGGATTGAGCATTTTTGGCTACTTCGCCGTAGCCTTCATCGCTATCATACCGCAGGTGGAAAGGATAGAGAGTAATGCTGGGATTTTTAATTTGCGGTGGTTCCTGCATAATCGAATCCGGGATGAAACGTGATATTAATTCAATCTTAGTCCGCGGAGGCGGACATTGTTTGTGTAGCCGCGGTTTCAACCGCCGGGGCCTAATCGCCGAATTCCTCAATCGCCAGATTCCTAATCTCCGAATACCCTCTTAGTCCGCGGAGGCGGACATTGTTTGTGTAGCCGCGGTTTCAACCGCCGGGGCCTAATCTCCGAATTCCTCAATCGCCGATTCCTAATCTCCGAATACCCTCTTAGTCCGCGGAGGCGGACATTGTTTGTGTAGCCGCGATTTCCAATCGCCGGGGCCTCAATTAGAATATAATTATTATGATTTCATTGTGCCGTCAATCAATCCCGGAGGTTTCTAATCACCCGGCGGTTGAAACCGCGGCTACACAGACAAAACCCGCCTCCGCGGGTTGAAGATTCTACCCGGTGATTTTTCATTTGGTACGCGGGTTGAAGATAAATTTTATATATTGTACGAGAAATGAGAGATAATTTCACGCAGTTGTATGTACACTATGTTTGGGCAACCTGGGATAGATTGCCTTTGATTACTCCCGATATTCAAGAAGCAATTTATGCGGTGATTATTGGAAAATGTAATAATTTAAAATGCACTGTAATTGCTATTGGCGGTATAGAGGATCATGTACATTTGCTAGTCGGTTTTCCGTCAACTTTGACAATAGCTGAAATTATTAAGGAAGTTAAGGGTAGTTCTTCTCATTTAGTAACTCACGAACTTAAACCTGGTGTTTTTTTTAAATGGCAAGGTAGCTATGGGGCGTTTACGGTTAGCCGTGATGCGATCGACAATGTAGCCAACTATATCAGAAATCAGGCTGTTCACCACCGTCAAAAATCAATGATTCCTGAATGGGAATGGGTTTCCAATCATCCCATGATTTCCCATCCACCCGGCGGTTGAAACCGCGTCTACACAAACCAAACCCGCCTCCGCGGGTTGAAGATTCCAATCGGTGATTTCTAATTACCCGGCGGTTGAAACCGCGGCTACACAGACAAAACCCGGATGGTGCGCGGGTTGAAGATTCTACACAATGATTTCTCATCTCCGAATACCATCTTCGTCCGCGGAGGCGGACATCGTTTGTGTAGCCGCGGTTTCAACCGCCGGGGCCTTCTTCACCCACCGCCGGGGCCTTCAACCACCGCCGGGGCCCTGTTCACCCACCGCCGGGGCCGGGTTCTCAACCGCCACAGAATTCCTAGACAAACCCAATCGAATCTGATTTTCCTTCAACGTCTCATAAAACTCCCTCACCACTTCCTCCGGCGCATCACTATCAGTCCCCCCCGCACCCATTTGATAAATCTCATTCTCCAAATTCTCTTCAATCTGAGGCTTAGTTTCGCACCAATCCTTGATTCTTTCAGCTATAACATTCACATTATCCATCGCACCAACATCAATCGCGGATAATTCTGCCACAAATTGCGGTTCTGATATTTTCAATAACTTACTAAAAGCCGCCACAATTTCTTCAGGTTTCGCATCATCGGGAAGTGACATTTTCAGACTCCTTAAATCTATTTTTTCAGTTGACAGCGGTAAAGTTTCGGTTTCGCCAATTAGCGTAAATGCAGCCCAAGCTATGGGACTCGGAAATCGAGCTTTTGTGGTTAGCATAGCACACCGCAAGGCCGCTGCTCGATTGTCGCCCCGTGCTAAATTTTCGTAAAATTCAGTCATTAGCAATTTGGCTGAAATCACTCCCATATTCCACAGGGAAACGATGATGCTGGGGACTCCCGCGAGGATGAAGCAGCGCGACAATCCGATGACTCCATCTCCCGTGATTTTACCGCGCCCGGTGCTGCACGCGCTCAATACTACGAGTTCGGAATCGAGTTTTAATTGCAGGATATCCACAGCATGAATTGCGCCGTCGTCGTCTCCTGATGGTGCTAAAATAATCGCGCCGGGAATGCCGGAACCTTGGAAATCGTCGAGGAGTCCGTGGGCGGATAAATGGACGATGCGCGTGTTTAGCATCCTGTCTAAAATGGCGACTTTTGTGGCATTTTCGCCGCTAATTGCTTGGGTTCCTAAAGTTGCGGCGATGGCTTCGGCGGCTTCTTTTGCCCTGGGGATTTGGCGGAGTTTGTAGGGGTTTTCGTTGAATTTGGCGGCGATAGTTGGATCGCCGACAATCAGGGCGGCTTGTCTCAATCCTCGCACTCGGTTTTGATGTTCGCGGGTGAGTTCTAATACTTGGATGGATGGGCTGGTGAGGATGGTATGATTTTCTATTAGGTAGCGGTTGTTGCTATCTTGCAAGGCGGGGAAGGGTACTAAAAATAAGTCGTAGTGGGGGACGAAGATGATGGGGTTATTGGCATCAGTGGGTAGCAAGTCGATTATCGGTTCGAGCAGGATTTGATGGAGGAGTTGCAGTAGGGGAAAGCGGCCTGTTTCGTCTCGATTGTACTGGGATTCTAGCTGAATTTTGTTGCCTGCGTCGTCGGTTTCTACGGTGCCGATGGAGACGCGGGTTTGGAGGATGATTTGTTTGAGGGTTTGGTTTTGTTGGTTCAGGGGTTGGAGGTTGGCGGCGCGATGGGTGATGTTGCCGTTTGGTTGGATTACCCAGATGTAAATTTCTGAAAAGACAATGGAATATTCAATTATTGTGGAGTTTCTGTCGCGGGCGATTTGTTGGATTTTGGGGATTGATAATTTATTTGTTTTGTCATTTGTTGGGACATCATTTGTTAATAGGGTTTGTTGCAATAACTCGACGAAGGCACGGGTGCGGGACATTTCTGATATTTCTAAGGCTTCATCGAATTTAGATTGGGTGACTAGGACTTTTTGTAGAATGTGGTACGCAGATAATTGGGTTTCAAAAAATGATATTTTATGGTCATCATTGACTAATTCAGAACGCAGACTTTCATGAATTTCAATTGAGGCACGAAATGCTGTTTCAGCTTCAGCAAGTTGATTTTTTTTTATGAAACTCAGTCCCAAATTGCAGAGGGAATTAGCTTCCCATTGGCGATTTCCGATTTTCCGTGCAATCCCTAAAGACTGTTCGCGAAATTCGATCGCCTTGTCGTATTCCCCTAGGTAATAGTAGCTATTGCCCAAATTGCAAAGGGAACCAGCTTCTCCATCGCGATCGCCTATTTCTCGATTAATCTCTAAAGACTGTTCGTGAAATTCGATCGCCTTGTCGTATTGTCCTAGGAAATCGTAAGCATTCCCCAAACCGACAATGGCGGCAGTTTCTCCATCGCGATGTCCTGTTTTACGTGCAATCTTTAAAGACTGTTCGTGAAATTCGATCGCCTTATCGTATTGTCCTAGGGACGTGTAAGCATTGCCCAAACCGACGAGGGAAGCAGCTTCTCCTTTGTGATTTCCGATTTCCCGTTTAATCTTTAAAGACTGTTGGTGAAATTCGATCGCCTTGTCGTACCCAAACCGTCGAGGGAATTGGATTCCCATTGGCGATGTCCTGTTTTTCGTGAAATCTCTAAAGACTGTTCATGAAATTCGATCGCCCTGTCGTATTGCCTTAAAGAATTGTAAGCAATACCCAAATTGCAGAGGGAAGCAGCTTCTCCATCGCGATTTTCGATTTCCCGATAGATAGTTAATGCCTGCTCCCAAGACTGCAAAGCTTCTCGAAATTGACTGATATCATTCTGCTGAATCCCTTGTTCTAACAGTCTATCTGCTTCCGCTTTCAGTGCAATTCCCGCTAGAAAATCGCCATCCACCTTACCCAGTAACCCTGCAAAAATTTTCAACCAATTAGCCTTCTTTAATTTACCTTGTTCTCTGAGATTATCCGCCTCTTCTAGCATTGCCGCCACCAAGCCATCATCCAGCAATTCCGGGTGAGTTTTCAATATCTGGGCTTCATCACCGCTGGGACTATTTAGCAGTTGATTTATCAGGTTGAGATAGGCTTGTTGGCGTTCTGAGCTCATGGCGATTTGGGATTTGGGATGGTTCTATCTATTCATTTATTATCGGTGAAACTCATCTGTTTGGGGCGGGCGATGGCAAGATTGTTGTAGGTGTGGCGAGAAACCGGGTTTTTTCGAGAATCCTTCGTTACAGTCGAAGATTTCGGCAAAAACCCGGTTTCTGAGATTTTGGGTGTGGCCAGAAACCGGGTTTTTTCCGAGGATATCGATACACAGCCTAAAGACTGCGAAAAACCCGGTTTCTTTGGTTTATGTCGTAGTCTTGGATGCGCGGGGTGGCGAGAAACCGGGTTTTTTCCAGAATAGTTGGTTACAGTCGGTGATTTGGGCAAAAACCCGGTTTCTGAGATTTTGGGTTTTGGTCGATTCCCTACGGGATAGCTACGCTTAACGCACTTTTTCAACAATCTTTTATAATGGTATCCAATCCAACTTATCAATCCATTCTTCAGCCTCAGAAGTCTCCCAAACCATCACAATTTCTTCTGCCCATCTGCCTAAACTCGCACTTGGACGCACCCAAAAAAGTCCCCAAATTTGTCCTCCCGTCGCCCAATATTCTGTCAAATGTCCTGGAATACTTTTGCGGTTATCCGTTACCAATAGCCTTTGTGATGATTCCAAATAGCTGATAATTTCTGGATCGAGGGTTCCTAAGGTTGGTGCATTTGCGTCCCCCACCCGCAAAATATCTATCTCCGGCTGGAAGTGCAAAACAGCACTTTTGAGCTTAGGTGGCAAATTTTCATCGAGTAAAAAACGAATTTTCACTTTAGTAGAATTAACTCCTGTTCTCGTTGTGCTTTGATTGCTCTCAAACGTTTTACTACATCAGAAGGTTCTTTAGCTAACCATTCCTGATAGCGTTCTTCCCGCCACTTCGCCAGCCGCAACATATAAGCATCCATCTGTCTGCGATTTTGCAGATAATAGGTTAGCGTCGCGTAAATCTTCTCTAAATTCAGAGTGGGTAATTCCACCAGAATTTGGTCGGGAGAATATCCATCCAAGTAATATTTAATCACGTCATCGATGCCGATCCGATGTCCTTTGATGCGGATGTCATCGGGGTCGAGAAACTCAAAATAGTCTTCTAGTTGCATTGGTTTATCTCCGAATACTTATGTTGATAGCATTTTATCATAAAATTGGGATGTGCGGGGTGGCGAGAAACCGGGTTTTTTCGAGAATAGTTGATTACAGTCGGTGATTTGGGCAAAAACCCGGTTTCTGAGATTTTAGTTTAATCCTATTCCATCCCCTGCAAAACCCCAGTCAAAATCTCCACAATGCGATCGATATGTTCCTTCTCAATAATCAACGGCGGCGACAAAGCAATTATATCACCAGTCGTGCGAATCAACAAACCATTTTCGTAGCACTTTGTAAAACAATCAAAAGCTCGTTTCCCCGGCTTCCCAGCAATAGATTCCAACTCAATTCCTGCCACAAGACCGAGATTCCGCACATCAATCACGTGGCGCACTCCTTTGAAAGAATGCACCGCATCTTCCCAATAACCAGCCATCTTATCAGCCCGTTCAAATAACTTTTCTTCCTCATAAATATCCAGCGTCGCCAAAGCAGCAGCACAAGCCACTGGATGCCCGGAATAAGTATAACCGTGAAAAAGCTCGATCGCATTTTCAGGAGCATTCATGAAAGCATCATAAATTCCCTGCTTCACAAACACCGCCCCCATCGGCACAGTACCGTTAGTTATCCCTTTCGCCGTCGTCACAATATCGGGAATTACCCCAAAATATTCAGTCGCAAAACTCGAACCTAAACGCCCGAAGCCTGTAATTACTTCATCAAAAATCAGCAGAATCCCGTGCTTGTCACAAATCGCTCTAAGCCTTTCCAAATAACCTTTCGGCGGAATCAAAACGCCAGTCGAACCAGCCACCGGTTCCACAATTACCGCCGCAATATTCGACGCATCGTGCAAAGCCACAATCCCTTCCAATTCATCCGCCAAATGCGCTCCCCATTCCGGCTGTTTGCGGCTAAAAGCATTGTGTTCTAAATTGTGAGTGTGAGGTAAATGATCTACTCCGGTGAGCAAACTGCCGAAAAACTTGCGATTTGGGCCAATGCCGCCGACAGAAATTCCCCCAAAACCAACACCGTGATAACCGCGTGCCCTACCAATCAATCTTTGGCGAGTTCCTTCACCTCTAATTCGATGATAGGCGATCGCAATTTTTAACGCAGTCTCCACCGATTCCGATCCAGAATTAGTAAAGAAAACGCGATCGAAATTCCCTGGAATCAGCTTTACCAAACGTTCGGCTAATTCAAAAGCAGCCGGATGTCCCATCTGAAAAGGCGGCGCATAATCTAAGTTTAAAACTTGTTGTTTAACTGCTTCGGCAATTGTCTCGCGGGCGTGGCCAGCATTCACGCACCAAAGCCCCGCAGTACCATCGAGGATTGAGCGATTATCATCGCTGGTAAAGTGCATATCTTTTGCCGAAACTAACATTCGCGGATTCGCTTTAAACTGTCGGTTGGCAGTGAATGGCATCCAGTAAGCGTCCATATTTGTCATGTTTTTTATCCTTTTTTATTGATGTTTCTGTTTCCCAAATATAACTCAATACGGTTCAGATCAAACGGCGGTTGAAACCGCATCTATACAAACAAAACCCGCCTTCGCGGGTTAAAGATGAAACGGCGGTTGAAATTACCTTATTTTCTTCAGTCCGCGGAGGCGGACTTCCTTTGTGTAGACGCGGTTTCAACCGCCGTCTCATCTTAATTCACGATCGCACTCACAGACTCATTCTGCAACAAACCAGTCAGCATTTGCGCCGGTTGCTCCCCGTAAGGCCACGCGAAAGCATGGCGGAAAGCGGCATTTTGACAGGCTTGCAATTGCCGAAAATCAATGATATCCAAAGTCAATAAATTCTCGTATTCAAAAGGCAGTCGCACGTTGTGCAATCCCGCATTGTCAGTACAAATCGCAATATCGACACCGGCTTCAAAACATCGATCGAACACCATTGACCCCTGCGCGCGACCTCTGGCAGCAGTTCCGGATATTTGAGCGGAATTTGAATCCCGTGGCCGATACGCATCAGATAGGGCAGAAGTTCGGGGTAACAGCCCGAGGTAGTTTCGTAGAGATGGCCGGTAGTTTTGACGCCGATCGACCTTGCGTACTCATACAATCCCACAAATTCGTCCAGGCGATCGCCAATAGCAGCATCACCGCCCGCAAGATCGATCGCACAAACATATTCTCCCATTTGTGCAGCCAAATCTACGATCGCCCGATTCACCGCATACACAAAATTTGGCTAGTAACAATCGGACAATCACTAATTTGACTTGCCTTACCCACAACTTGGACAATTTCTGCCATCAAATCAATACGTTCAGATTGCGACAAATGTTCGGGAGTTCGCAAATAAGGCGTATAACGCAACTCCAAATAAGCCAGATTTTCAAACACGTAAGCGCCCCGCATCAACCGATAGATGAAATAAGGCAAAGTCTCAACAGTTTGCACGCTTTCCACCAGCGTGTGCAGTTCCAAATACTCGTCGAGAGTATTGCGCGGGCGAGTGTAAAACTCCTCAAATGCGGAATATTGTTGAAAGCGATCGACCATTTCGGCATTATGGCGATCGAAATACCGCCACAAAATTCGAGGAACCACAGAACCACCTAGATGTCGGTGCAACTCAGCGTGTAAAGTCATGCGATTTTAGATTTTAGATTTTAGATTTTAGATTGAAAGAATTGAAGGATTGAAGGAATTGAAGGATTGAAGGAATTGAAGGAATTTAAGGAATTTAAGGAATTTAAGGAATTTAAGAATTTGTAATTTAGTCCTAGACACATCAGTGGCCAGAAACCTGGTTTTCCCAAATACTAGCCAACAACCTCCAGCAGGTAAACTGTTCCCCATTTAAGCTACCCATTGGATTCCCATAAAAACTCATCAAATTCTCTCCCATTCTCCAATTCTCCCCCTCTCCCATTCTCCCCCTCTCCCCCTCTCCCCCTCTCCCCGGATCGTCCTGGTAGTCTTTTCTTGAGACCAATACAGCCTCACTTCTCTAAATTGTAACAAAAATTAATTTGACATCCGGGACGCATTCGTACATAATCGGAGTTTGTGTCAACCTGAACTGAACGCGAGAAACCCTTGGCTAACGTAGTTGTGATCGGCGCCCAGTGGGGCGATGAAGGAAAAGGCAAAATTACCGATTTGCTCAGCAAATCCGCAGATATCGTTGTCCGCTACCAAGGGGGCGTCAACGCCGGTCACACGGTAGTAGTCAACGGTCAAACTTTCAAGCTGCACTTAATTCCGTCCGGGATTCTCTACCCTGAGACAGAGTGTATCATCGGCTGCGGCACGGTAATCGACCCTAAAGTTTTAATAGCAGAATTAGATCAGTTAGAAAAACTGAATATTTCGACTGCCTCGCTGATGATTTCACAGACTGCTCACGTCACGATGCCCTATCACCGATTAATTGATGTAGCATCGGAAGAGCAGCGCGGAAATTATAAAATCGGCACGACGGGACGCGGTATCGGCCCGACTTACGCCGACAAATCCGAACGCACTGGCATTCGGATGCTCGATTTAATGGACTTGGAAGGTTTGCAAGAACAACTGGAATGGACGATCGAGCATAAAAACGTCATTCTGGAAAAACTCTACAATTTGCCGCCTCTAAATCCGCAAGAGGTAATTGATGAATATCGAGTTTATGCCGATCGTTTGCGGCCGCACGTAGTAGACAGTTCCCTAAAGATTTATGAGGGACTTCACAAGCGGAAAAATATTCTATTTGAAGGCGCCCAAGGCACTTTATTAGACTTAGATCACGGCACTTATCCTTACGTTACTTCCAGCAATCCCATCGCTGGCGGCGCTTGTGTAGGAACCGGAGTTGGCCCCACAGCGATCGATCGAGTAATTGGCGTAGCAAAAGCCTATACAACCCGCGTCGGAGAAGGCCCATTCCCTACCGAAATGGTCGATGGAATTGGTGCAGTTTTGGGCGAGAGAGGTGCAGAATTCGGCACCACAACCGGCCGCAAACGGCGCTGCGGCTGGTTCGACGCCGTAATCGGCCGCTACGCAGTCCGCATCAACGGCCTTGATTGTCTCGCTGTTACCAAACTAGATGTTTTGGATGAATTAGAAGAAATCAAGGTTTGCGTTGCTTACGAAATTGACGGGGAACGCTGCATTGATTTCCCGAAAAGTTCGCGGATATTTGCTCGCTGTAAACCGATTTACGAAACCCTTCCCGGTTGGAAACAGTCCACGGAAGAGTGCCGCAATTTGGAAGATTTGCCATCGCAAGCCTTGGATTATCTAAAGTTTTTGGCAGATTTGATGGAAGTGCCGATCGCCATTGTATCTCTCGGAGCCAGTCGCGACCAAACTATTATTGTCGAAGACCCGATTCACGGGCCGAAGCGGGGATTATTGTCGGTTGATGGCACGGCTGTAGTAGCACAATCATAAAACTCATGCAACAGTAGCTGTAGAGTGCGTCGCCATCAAAAATCCCAAAAAAGAGCCACAATCTCGCAGCGACGCACCGCTGCATACAGTCTTTCAGGAAACAACCCTCCGTTCCACGCTAGCCCAACACTCATGATTGTTGCAAGACGAGGCGAGAATTGGTATTATTTACAGGGAGTCAAGTAAATGACTGACGAGGATGAACAGATAGCACGGCTAGAAGTTCACAGGGACATGATTGGATGGCTTATAATGGAGTTGAGCAAAGAAGGAATAGAAGCCAAAAGAACAACCGGAAACAATCCCAAAGGTGATATTTTGATAGTCAACCAGCAAGATGTTCCGCGAATTAAACAGCTACTCCGTAATTTGCAGGTAGAATTCAATAGTTAATTTATCAAAAAAATATAAACAATAATGAATGAACCGCATATTGAAATTAAAGCCTGGAAAACCAAGAAAATAGATTCAACCAAAGCTAAGGAAATATGTCAAAAAGGAACTGTGATTGGAGTTATTACCACAGGAGGAATTACTAAACCTGCTAAAACTGTATTCGATCGAGCAGATATAGCTTGGGTAGAAAATTTTCCAGAAAGTAAGTTATTGAATCAGGAAGGTCAAGAGGAAAGCTAATGTTAGATCTTATTTTTTATACCTTCAAAACTGATCGACCGCCGCACTATATCGAAATGTCTGAAGACGTTTACGAGTGGTTGGCAAAATCAGAATTTTCCAAAATTGGCAAATCTGTTCCCAGAAATATTTTGATAGATGAAGAAGAGGAGAAACTACCTTTAGTTGAGTTAGATCGAGATATTCGCCAGAAGCTCAGAAGTTTTTTCCGCGATGCAATTATCTGCGAAAGCGATACCGTCCTCACCAAGCTGGGAGATTCTCCTCTCAAAGAAGAGTATCAATCAGCAACCTACCGTTTGAGGAAATTGCTAGACTTGCTAAAATGTGTTGAAAACGAAGATTATCAATATCTTCAACGAGTCCTTTAATTAAGTTAGTTCGATCGCCCTATCATAATAACGAGTTTTCAGATGTTTAGTGGGAGGAGCAATCCCAATGTTTGACATCAGTTTTTATTCAGCCAATGGTGAACCGTCTGATAGTGTAAGAATCACAGCAAATACTTACGAATGGTTGGCAAAGTCTGATTTTTCCAAAATAGGTGGCGCATCAATCGATACCGAAATTCACTTAGATGAAGAAAATGTAATTCTGCCTCTAGTTGAATTAAATCAGGAGATTCGCCAGTAGTTCAAGAAAATTTTCAGCGAAGCAATCATCAGTGAAAGCGATTTAGTTCTGACTAAGCTTGGTGATTCCCCTTCAAAAGAAGAGTATCAATCAGGAACGTACCGTTTGAGAAAAATGCTCGAATTGCTGAAGTGTGTGGAAAACGAAAATTATCAATACCTTCAGCGAATTTAATTGAACGCGATCGCACTACCACAATTCTGGTAAAATGTGAAAACAATCAACAGAAAGTCATAAAATGGAAATCGCAGTAGAATGTCAAAAGCGGGCAGAAGGCAGCAAACCTAACGCCCTCCGCCGCTCCGGATTGATTCCCGCCGTCCTTTACGGACACAAAGGCTCTGAATCCATTTCCCTTACCGTCAAAGCTAAAACAGTTGAAACCCTGCTCAAAAAACACGCAGTCAACAACACCCTAATTGATCTCAGCATTCCCGAACTCTCTTGGAGCGGAAAAACATTGCTCAGAGAAGTTCAAGTCCATCCTTGGAAAGGTTTTCCTTACCACCTGAGCTTTTTCTCCGTAGCAACTCAAGACAGCCTGGAAGTTGAAGTGTCTCTGCATTTTGTCGGCGAATCTGTCGGCGTCAAGTTAGAAGGTGGTATGTTGGAAACTGTGCTGACGCAAATCGCAGTTAAGTGCAAACCTGATAGCATTCCTGATGCAATTGAAGTAGATATTTCTAATTTGAAGGTAGGGGATGCGCTGCACATTCACGAATTAGTTTTACCTGCGGGAGCAGAAGCTCTCGGCGACCCAACTCAGGTGGTTGTTACCGTGTTGGGAACTAAAGCCAGCCCTGAAGAAGAAGCAGAAGAAGCAGCAGCCGCAGCTTGATCGGTAATTGATAAGATTTGCTAACTAATAGTTGACATCGAGGCGATCGCTTTCTCCAAAAAGGGCGATCGTTTTTTGCAAAAAAGCAGTTATAGTTTTTGGGCGATCGCACTTTCTCTACTCAGCCTTGAATCTGCTGTCGCACCCATTGACGAAAATCTATCTCTGCGGCAACTTCATCAATGAAAGCAGCTTCTAGAAACTGGTATAAATCAGTTTTTTCAATAATCGGAAAAGTCGGAGATCGATCGCGCTCGACATAAGCCCCATCGACTAATTGCAGAATTCGCCATACCCGCCCGTTAAACCGCCAAAACTCAGGCACTCCCATACTCGCATAGAGTGTATTTTTATTGAGATCCGTATGAGTAATATCCACTTCCACGACTAAATCCGGGGCAGGATCGACATTCAAATTAACCGGGCGATCGGCAACTAAGGCATAATTCTGGATATAGTACCCATTGTCGGGTTCGGCGCTCTTGAGTAGGTCTTCGCGATCGAGCGTAGTCGATCCCATCGTCTTGATTTTCATGCCCATCTCCACCACAAGGACTTGAATCAAGCGTTCGATCAAGCGAGCAGAGCGTTAGTGTCCTTCGAGGGACTGGGTAATTTCTAACACTCCGTTATCGTAGGTAAAGCGGGCGCGGGTGCGATCCGCCAGCAAACTTTGAATTTGCTTGAAGGCCTGCCAATCGAGGTCGCGAAAGGTGAGGCGCTTTTCTCCGACAAGTTGAGGTGGCGGCTCTAACAACATCAAAATTACCGCAATTTGAGATCGGATCGGATGTACGGTTGAAACCGCTTCTACACAAACGATGTCCGCCTCCGGGGACTAAGGATCGCGAATTAAATAACTTACAATTTTAATTATTGTGGGATGGGCGTCCCGCCCGTCCAGAAAGGGCGGGCGTCCCGCCCACCCCACTTTCAAGAGTGTAAATTATTTAATTTCTATTCCTAAGAGAGGATAACGTAATTTTAACCGCCACTCTTCAACTCCTCGCTCGATCGCGTGCAAGCTTGTATAGACGCGGTTTGGAACCGTCTTCTGAACCTTATTATAAGATATTTCTTCAACAAGTCTTGTAGTGCAGGCATCCTGAGTGCGATCGATTTTGGTGCTACTCGTTCTGCTCTTCAACCGGCGTCCGGCGGGTTTTGTTTGTATAGACGCGGTTTCAACCGCCCGGTTTCAACCGCCCGGTTTCAACCGCTGAGTTTCTCCCCAGTACCCCGAGTGAAAAAAAATAAGACTTAGGGGAACAAGCCTGCTACTGTTAGTGTCAAACGCAAGTATAATTATTTAACGTTTCGACTACCCTATTTAATTGCTGCCTCAGTCGCCACCGCCCCTATGCCATCAACAGTCAATACAGAATCAACAGCGGTTCAATTTAACCAACAGGGAGAAATATACTTATCCCAACGGAAATTAGCAGAAGCGATCGCCTCCTGCGAGCAAGCTTTAAAGATTGACCCCAATTTTGCACCGGCTTACAAAACTTTGGGCAATGCGCTGCAAGCTCAAGGCAGAATGGAAGAGGCGCGGCACTGGTACGCTAAAGCTATTGAAATTGCACCGAATTTTGCGGAAGTATACGCGAATTTAGGCAGCATTGGCGCGCAGCAGGAAAAATGGTCGGAGGCGATCGAGTTTTACCAAAAGGCGATCGCGCTTAAGCCTAATTTCGCCGGAGTTTACCGGAATTTAGCCAAAGTATTCGGACAAATTGGCAAAGCGGCAGAAGCTCAAGAATGCTGGTATCGCGCATTCTGTTTGGAACCGGAAAAAGCATCTCCGGCAGAACATTTAAGTATGGGTGATGCTTTCTTTCGGCAAGAAAAGTTCCCGGAGGCGATCGGCTGTTACGATCGCGCCATAAAATTAAATCCTAATCTACCTCAAGCTTACCAAAACTTAGGCGAAGCCCTGAAAAAAGAAGGGAAATTACAGGAAGCGACAGTATATTATCGTAAAGCTATTGAACTGAACGCAGCTAATGCTAAAAACGGCAGCGAGGGAGAGCAAACTTTGGCGGGCGCAACGGCGACTAACGGTGCAGCAGTTAAACCGCAACCCGCAGCACCCCCAGCCAAGCCGGTAGTCAAGTCGCCAGTACAGCAACCAGTTAATTCTATAATTAATATAGAAGATCCAGAAGCATACAAAATACTCGCAGAAGGCTATTTTGCTCAGGGAAAATTGGAACAGGCAATTTCTGCTTGCAAAAAAGCTTTACAAATTAAGCCGGAAGCGCCACTTTATAAAATGCTCGGCAACGCCCTGCAAGCAGGTGGCAAAATTGATGAAGCTAAAAGTTGCTATGTCAAAGCAATCGAAATTAACCCGAATTTTGCCGAAGCCTACGCTAATTATGGCAGCATTTGCGCGCAGCAAGAACAGTGGCAGCAAGCGGTTTCTGCTTACGAAAAGGCGATCGCCATAAAACCGGATTTTGCCGGTGCTTTACGAAATTTTGGGAAACTTTTGGCGCAGTTAGGCAAGTCGGAGGCGGCAGCCGAAGCCTGGTATCGAGCATTTGCGATCGAAACTTTGATCGAGCAAGGTAAGGTAGAGCAAGGAATTGACTGTTACCGACGCGCGGTTGAGTTAAACCCAAATGCTGGCGCAGCTTATCACGAATTGGGCGAACTTCTGAAGGGTCAAGAACAGTGGGAAGCGGCAGTAGATGCTTACACCAATGCAATTAAAACTAATCCCGAACTTTCTTGGTCGCACAACAATTTAGCTGAGTCGCTGGTTAAGTTGGAACGGTGGGAAGAAGCTATAAATGCTTATCGCAAGGCGATCGAATTAAATCCAGATTTTAGCTGGTCTCACAACAATTTAGCAGATGTGCTGCTGAAGTTGGAACGCTGGGAAGAAGCTGTAAATGCTTACACTAAAGCAACAGAATTAAATCCAGATTTCAGTTGGTCGCACAACTATTTAGCAGATGCGCTGATTAAGCTGGAACGCTGGGAAGAGGCTATTTCTGCTTACCAAAGGTCGATCGAACTTAACCCCGATCATTTCTGGGCCCACAACAATTTAGCAGAAGCGCTGGTGAATTTGGAACGCTGGGATGAGGCGGTGGTTGCGTACCGGCGCGCTAACGAACTGAATCCGAGTTTCTTCTGGTCGCATAGCAAATTGGGCGACGCGCTGCTAGAAATGGAAAGGTGGGACGAGGCGATCGATGTTTACCAACGCGCGGCCGAGTTAAATCGCGATTTTCCGTGGACTTATTACAACATGGGGACGGCTTTTGAGAAGCTGGAACGGTGGGATGAGTCGATCGCCTCTTACCGCTGTGCTGTCGAAATTCAGCCGGATTTGCCGTGGATTTCCCAAAAGTTGGCTGATGCTTTGAGAATGCGATCGCAGTGGGATTTGCAGGATGCGATGCGTTTGTACCAGCGCGCGATTCAGGAAAATGCTGATGACTTGCAGTTGTATCACAAGGCGCTGGAGATTGCACCGAATGATGCTGACCTTTATGTGGGGTTGGCTGATGCTTTGGTGCGGCAGGGTTGGGTTGATGGGGCGATCGTATTTTATCAGATGGCGTTGCAGGTTCGGCCGGGCGATCGGGCTATTTCTGGGCGGTTGGAAGATGTGTTAAAGAGAAGGTAACTAATGTGACGTAATAGTTTGATCGGTTCAGTTGGCGGGTATTCTCGCAGTGTGATCGGACTCACATCTTACACCACTCTCAATCAGACTTTCGTGGGCGGGCGTCCTACCCGCCCCACAAAAAAGAAAATTTGCAATTGCAAATTATGTGTTGCTATTTTTCCGAAAGAACAGGGCTCGGTTTTAATTGAGCTTTCAACTGTTCTAACTCTGCTTGAGCTTGTTTGAGTTGATATTGGGTGAGTTCTAGTTGAGATTGGATCAGTTGTTTTTCCGGCTGACTTTGATGTGGGAGAACTAATGCTTCCTGTCTATCGGATTGAAGAGCTAAATTTTGAGCTTCTATTATAGCCGAGTTACCTTGAGCATACTGGCTATATTTTTGGTAAATAAGCTCCCTGGTTCGGAAAAAATCAACTCGGTTTTTGCTTGTTGTTGTACTTCCATCATTTCTCCAGACAAATTCGCAAGTAGTTTCTTTGATATGGGCAATTTTAAATTTGCGAGAGAGTCTGATCAATAAATCCCAATCTTCATGAGTGCCTAAATTTACGTCAAATGCTCCTGTTTCATCTAAACAAGATTTTTCGTGTATTAGGCAAAGAATGGGAATGAAGTTATTAACTAGAATTTTCTCATTGTCAAAATCTAAGGAATAGGGAACGGTGCGGTTAGTGGTGACATATTTTCCATCTTGCTTTCGCTGTTCTGCCATCACAGCATCAGTATAAGCTACTTTGTGTTCGCTATTTTCCAAAAAGTTCACTAGAGTTTCCACATGACTTGGATGATAGGTATCGTCATCATCTAAATAGGCGATGTATTTGCCACTTGCCACATGAATGCCTGTGTTACGGGCGGCGGAACGATCTAGATTTTGATCGTGTTTCAGATAGATGATATTTCTCTTTAAGTTGAGGGCGTCGAGAACGTTTTGGACATCAATACCACCATCGTTGATAACGATAATTTCTATGTCGGGGAAAGTTTGATTGAGGACGCTTTGCACTGCCTGAGCAAGCATTTCGGGTCTGTCTTTAGTTGGGATAATGACGCTGACAAGCGGTTGTGTAGTTGTGCGATAGGGTAGGGCTTGAAGTTCTGATGGAGAAACGGATGCAGGCATAGAAATCTTTGTTGTCACGCCACGCTGGATGATGCCGTATTCTTCCAATATCCGATGGGTTTCTTGCTGAGATGTTGGCGAAGCGTGTTCCAATCCTTGTTTATTGTCATAGTACAATCCAAGAATTTCTGGGAGACGCACAATATTTTCTGTTTTACCTATCCGCAGCCAAAATTCATAATCACCGGCAGATGTTAATTCTGATCGGAAATAACCGTATTTTTCGTGCAGCGACTTTCTCCACATCGGCTGCGGGCCTAGAATACAACGCCGTTCAAGTTCACTGTAGTCAAATGAGGGCCAGTTCCAGTGTTGATTGGCTTTAGTTGTAGCCCAGGTATCATTAGCAGTAGTAGTTATTAACTGATCGGCATAAACCAGACTTGTTTGGGAATGTCTGTCCAGGTAGTTTGCCATGACTTCCAGAGCGTCGGGGCGGTGTGTGTCATCAGTGTTAGCACTGGTGAGGTACGCTCCGCGGGACATTTTAATTGCTTTGTTCCATGAAGCGTAGAGGCTTTCACGCTCGGAAGTACGGTCATAAACTATATTGGGATATGTCTTTTGAAACTCTCGAACGATTTCCTGTTCGTTCTGTTCAGAGGCGCTGTCAATTACTATAATTTCAAGCAGACCTTTTTTGTAGAGAGTTTGATCTATCAAATCTTGCAAACAGTCCTTTATAAATTTTTCCGAATTGTAAGTAGAAACTATCGCTGAAACTTGATAATGATGAATTGGTTGTTGTATAGAATTATCAAGTTCAACACTAACAGCTTTGGTGGCATACTCTTGCGGAGAATACTTAATGATTTTAGTCCTTTTACTTCTATAAATTTTTTCCAAAATATACTCTCCTAATTCTACCAACGGGTGAAAAGTGTACCAATTATCATGTTCGTAATTGGGTGACTGTATTTCTTCAACCATTTCCGCATAAGAATTATAAGATAGGAAGTATTTTCCTATTTTCATGCCATACTTTCGCCAAGCCAAATCAGAAAAATTAGTAGGATGTACAACATGATAGGCTATTCTTGAATCGAGAAACTTCAAATTAACATTAGTTGGTAAAAGACCAGCGGGCATCCAGTAATCCCACCAAGGCATACCAATACAAAATGCCTCCGTTGGATATAAGTCTATAATAGAGGTGTCAAAGAAAAAATAATCAAAGCCATACTCGTACTTTCCTACTGTATTATCTATCCAATCAAGCGACTGTAGATAGACATCATCAAGGGAAGCTAAGTTAATCCTATTACCAAATACAAGAGAATTGACTGATTCCTGGGCAATAAAGAAACGAAAGTTAGAATCTGCTTTCAAACATATATCTGAATTGACAATGCCACCTATTCTTGTACCATGTTGTCGTAGATACAGTAGCATATCATCAAGATATACCAGTGGTCTGCCAGCCTCAGAATGTGCATCACGAGTGACGGCATGAAAAAGTACATTCTGGTAAAGAGGTTGCAGTTGGTCGATTTCTGACTGTATATTTAATGAAACAACCGAAAACCCTAAAGCTTGCCAGCTATCTATCGCAAATCGCTGTTTTTCTTGATTTTTGGGTGCAATACTCGTCAGAATTACTACATCATCTTTCTGATTGGATTGCTTCCCCTGCTCTCTTTTTTCAAGAATTGTAACTGTCGTTATACCCCCGTTATTATCTTGTTGTTCATGAGAATTTTTATTAGCAAAAATCTCTCCCAACGGCAACGCAATAATGATTGGTTCGGGTGCAGGTGTTGAGCTGGCGTATTCTCCATTTTCTAAAAGGAGTTCCTGATTCACAACCAACTCTACTTCCTGCATATACTTATCTATATACAGCTTTGACCGCTGACCTTCATAGGAGCGAAAGCCACCTAAAAAGTCATCAATAGGGAATAACGACGCATACCGAGAAAAACGTACCCAAAGTTCAAAATCACCTGCCAGTTCGAGATGTAAATTCAGATTGGAGCCCGACTGATCCCAAAGAGAACGTTTCCAAAATGTACTTTCTTGCTGAATAAATCTTCGTCTTTCCCTAATTTCTTGAGTCAACTTCAATAGATATTCTCTTGACCATTCGGGAATAGACGCTTCAAAGTAAGTAAATTTACCATCTCTATCCCATGCAGTAGCTCTACCAGTTAGCCACTGTATTTCCTGATGGTTAGTAAAAGCTGATGCTACCTTAAAGAAAGCATTCTGATGATATTTATCATCAGAATTTAGCCATGCCATAATTTCGCCTGTAGTATTTTTAAAAGCATCATTAATGGCAATATATTGACCTCCATCCGGCTGACTTTGCCAGTAGCTCAGATACTTTTCATACTTTTTAATAATTTCAATTGAATTATCTTTACTGCCACCATCCATAATAATATATTCAAGATTCGGATAACCCTGTTCCAAAATAGATTGAATACATTCCTCTAAAAATTCTCCTTGGTTAAAAGATGGTGTAACTATTGATATTTTGGGAAGTATTTTTTTGACAATAAGACTTGTAGACATCTCGGTACTATTTTTTTGTATGGAATTGTTTACTGACGAAGATGGTAGGCTTGAGAATGAATTGATACTATTAATTGATTGCTCTTTCAAAACTTTTGCTTCTTCCATAAAACATTATAGGAAAGTGGCTTGCCAAATAATTGATAGCTTTGGTGAGTAATAGGTTCCCACATCATGTTGTAGGCAGCTTCAGACATTACATATAAGTCAGGATCTTTTTGCATTTCGGCAAATGGGATCATCTGATTCACAGTTTCAATGTTTTGAAAAATGTATAGTAGAAGTTGGTTTGTCCAAACCTTTGTCTGAACACCTTCTTTTTCGCTAACAACATCAAATAAATGGATAGAAAGACCCCCAAATTTTAAAACTCGATTGATATCATCACAGACATTTTTAAAAGTTGCCTCAGTTTCTGGATATACGTGTTCTAATGTTGACAGGCTGAAAACACAATCGAAATAATCATCTGGAAGTTCTGGACTGAATTCTCCCATATAGGCAGAAACAAGATGATGACCCCGATCGTTAGATATCTGCAATGGACCATTACCCACTCCTTCAAACTTATCAACATTCCAGATTTCGTATTGATGTTGCAATGCTTCAATAATACGAGAGTTTCCACCTCCTACCTCTAACAGTTTTGAACCAGGAGGTAGATTATCAATGATGAAGTTGTAGACAAAAATATCTTGATATAACTTCAAGTTAGCGAGGTTATGATCTACCCCAATATGTTCACCGAATCTAGGAAGTTTATAAAGGTGGCTTTGCTTTGAATAGGTAAAATCTTGAAAGTCACTCCACATAGTTTTAAGATTCATGTTGACCTCGTTTTTGTTTTTTGATTTAGGCTTAAACTCAGTTTCTAATTAGAAAGACTACATCAAACTCCCATTCCCAGTTAAAGTTGTCGGTTTCCCTATCAATATCAAATTCCTCGTGTTTAGTGGAAAGCAAAATAAATTAGACTATGAAACCTTAATGGAATTTACCTTGATCTGTACGTTCGTAACAACATACTTACTTCCCATACTCAAGCATAAAAAATTAAGCTTTTCCATTTATCTCCTGTGGGACTTTATCTGCATACAATATTTCTGAACTCCACGCAAAACTTGCTTCTTCAAAGAAAGAGGCAAGTCTTGGATGAGTATCCTGAAAACTTTGTCCGCGTGAGGCATCTAGATCATTTGTAAACAACATAAAACTTTTGAACGTTTCTATATTGCAATGATCCGGCCCCAACTCAAGGTACTCTACCATTGCCATAACATTTGCTTGATTGTGTGAAAAGCAATCATTGTTCGCGTATTCGCGCAGGCGAGATGCTGCCAGTTGCCGAGCTTTGGGAGGCATAACTAATACTGATAATTGCACTGGTGCATCAAGGAGCATTAGTGCAAGTTTCACTTCAAGGTCATCGCAAAATCGGCAAAAATTTACCATGTTCAGTACATTATATATCTGAACCATAGGCACGGCAGTTAAATTAGCATTGGGCAACTTCTTCAATTTCAATATATTCTTACTAACATTCGACCAGCGCGAGGGATAGCGAATATATTCATAGTCAGCCCCCATCCCATCCAGGCTTAAAGCAAAGTCTATTTGACGAAACTTAGAAAGTTTTGTTAAAAAATCATCTTTCACAGTGGTACAATTAGAGTTAAACTGCAAGGTGATATTTTTTTCAACTCCTTTCTCAATCAGAAAATCTATAATTTCTTCAACCTTGGGATTGATGAGCGGTTCACCTCCTGTAAAATAAATCTCCTTAAGAGTTTCTGACTGACCGAGAAATTCCTCAAAAATAATAGAATCCTCTTCAAACCACGGAAGATCATTAGAAAATCGACTAAAAACTAAATTGGGAGATTTTTTTCCTTTTTTATGGTCATATTCTCTACAAAGTTTAATTTCCTCTATTGCTACACCAAGATTACTATCCTGGGGGGTAGAAAAAGTTGGGCTAACTATGCGTATCTGTAGTTTTTGCTTCACGGAAAGTGAACTAAGATCGAATTCTTGTACCCACATTCCACGAGGGGGAATACCATCAAAAATAGTTGCATCGTTTACCATAACCTTCAGCCAGCCATCATGACCACTAAAGTGCCACAGTTTTAGAACCATAGACCGCAATTTAGTCCCTGCCTGTAGTGCTAAGTCAATGCAACCATCACCTTCAGTCCATCGTAGAGGACGCCCCTCAAACATTATAAAGTCACGAAAGCCGCGATATTGTACCCCCTTCAAAGGATTGGGACCAATAACAACTGTGTCACCACTCCAGGATAGTAGACCAGCCTGTTGAAATTCTAAGTGGGGAGACCACTTACTGTGAACCGGATCTTGTTCAATTTGCGAACTGTAAGAGCTATTACACATCCTACATTTCAGATTACACAAATTACCCAAATTAAATTGAATATACACGGGAAGATTTGATTCTACAAAAGAAGCAGCTATTGCTCGTTCTTTTTCTTCGTCGATTGTTGTACTAAATGTCTCCAGCCATTTTCCATTAGATTGTGTTCTGTAGCTACCACCTATACGGGCTTCATCAGCGTAGCACCCCTGACACGCGGAAACTTGTTCACCTGAGACCATTGCTGTACGAACATTCTGCATATATTCTGAATTCCAAATATCCTTAACAGAGTGTTCGTACAGCGAGTAGGGGCGACCATCGCTGTCAGTAATCGAACCACTAGCTCTGCAACAAATTTTTGCTGTTCCTTCTGGGTTAATTTGCAAGTGTTTCCACGCCAGCATACAAAATGTATTACTCATAGACTTTCTACCGTTAATTTGTGTCAACATTATACCTTAAACTGTAGGTTTCTCTCTAGTCCAAAATTGTCATCTGGAAGTTTTATGAGTACAACAAGAATCAGCCCTTGCTTGCAATAACTCTCTGTGGCAAAATCAGCCTCTTCCACTCTTGTGAATTGGTCAACGCATAGGTATCAAAGGGCTGTCCCTTTTCCGCCGAGAATTGGCAAAAACTTTCCAACCACTTGAGTAAAGACTCAGTTCGTGAGAGCGGTGTAAATTTCAAAGATTCCTGCAAACACTGCTGCATTTTCTTCAAATCACCATTGTGGTAAGCATACCACGCATCCCACACCAGTAATTTATACTGAACCGCATTTTCTAACTGCGGTTCAATGGTTATATACTGTTGTTGAAATTGAGTCCTGACTAATTCTACCTGTGTCAGAGATAATTTAGCTTTTAATTGTTCTAATTCTGCCTGAGTTTGATGAAATTCGGCTTTAACTTTATCTATTTTAAATTTTTCCTTTGCTAACCGATCTTGAGTTTGGTGTTGTTGAAAGCGAGAACACTCTAATTCCCAACCTTTCTGGTAAAGCAAAGATTGACTTTGTTGCAGTTCTGCTTTAATTTGCTCCAATTGAGACTGATATTGTTCGATGATTTTTTCGGTCTGACCTAAATGTTCGCTATACTGTGCCAATTCCCCCTGAGTTTGATGCAGTTGAGACTGAGACTGTGCCAATTCCCCCTGAGTTTGATGCAGTTGAGACTGAGACTGTGCCAATTCCCCCTGAGGAGACTGTGCCAATTCCCCCTGAGTTTGATGCAGTTGAGACTGAGACTGTGCCAATTCTCCCTGAGTTTGATGCAGTTGAGACTGAGACTGTTCCAATTCTCCCTGAGTTTGATGCAGTTGAGACTGAGACTGCGCCTGTGACTGTTCCAACACTGACTCAGTTTCCTGCAACTGCGCCTGTGACTGTTTCAATTCAGTCTGAGTTATGTCTAGTTGATTTTTATATTTTTGGAATAGTGTCTCAGCTTTTTGAAGTTGAATGGTAAAATCTTCCAATATCTGCTGAGTCTTTTGCTGTTGATTTTGATACTGTTGCGCTTCCTCGTGAGAAGCTTGCAACTCTTTTTTATACTGTTGTAATTCCTCCTTAGTTTGATCCAGTTGAGATTGAGACTGTTGCTCTAACTCAGTCTTGAATTGTTTATTTTCAACTTGTAACTGTTGAAACTGCTCTTGAACCTGTTGTAGTTGAAGTTTGTAATAATCTAATTCCTTTTGATGATAAATTTGCATTTGAGAAATCTCCCCTTCGTTCCTATTACTTAGTAATCCGTTAAGTTTTAGAGATAATGAACCTTGCTTTCCCAGACCAACTAAATCTTCAATCTTCTCTTTAATCATTGCCATACCTTGATTACTCTCCTTCTGAAAATCTAGCTTTTCTATAGATATTGCTAAATTATAAATAGCCATTGCGTCAGCTTCAATAAAATCTATTGTTGACTGTGTTAGCTCGTCCTTTGAACTATTAACCTTCCCTTTCCTAAAAAAATCCTGATATCCGCCAGTCTCCCAAAATCCCAGTTGGGATGTATCTTCAAATTTTTGAATTCTTTGTAGTTCTTCAAAATTTTGATTTTTTATTGCTATCCGACACATACTACTCGTGATGTTTAGCCCTAAGAAATCTCTTGTCGTTTTTTTTAATATGATTTCGGGTTGTTCCTTGAGGCTTTCATATGAGATAAATAAAACCTTGTCATGTTTTTTATCCTTCGCTTCTATGTAACTTTCTACATGAACTCGCCATTGTTCTACCTTAACTTTACAAAAATCATCTATTCCTTGTTTCTGAAGTTCCTCTCTTTGATCTGGATATCCAAGCAAATAATAATAAAAAGAACAAAGAGCATCGGCTGGCTTCCGAAATAAGTAAATAGTATTTATGTATCTTGTATCATAAAATTCGTGACTCTTTATTATCCTCAAAGGAACTTTTTTTGTTCTGGGATCGCGGTTCCATGTATCAAGCTTTTGTTTATATATGTCGGGGATAAAATTGCCACCTGATTTAGTTTTGAATCCTTGGCTTTGTAAGATTATATCACTAAACAGGAGGCGCATCCAAGTATTGCCCGAACGAGGATATGAAGACAGAATAAAATCCGTCTCTGTTAATAGATTTTGATTTTGTTCACAAATATCATTGACGAACATACTTTTTTCCTTATGCTAAACAATTAGACAAATTTTTGAATTAAGCTGAGAAGTCATGTTGGGATTGTAATAAAAATTGAAAATTGTCTAATCTAGATATTGCCCTATCTAGAGTCAGCTCAAACAACTCGTTCTCGGCTTGTGATGTTTTTGTCAACCATCCATATATCTTCAAAATATCTTGGAATTGTAAGTTTAATTCCTTGATAGTATTTACCTGTAATTTTCTTCTATGATCTCCCGCTTTAACTTGCCTTTTGTGAGCATAAATGTCCTCTTTTACTTCAAATTTAGCCCCATCTATTAGCTCCTTTATTAGCTGTTCACTAGGAGTAATATCGAGATGTTTGAATATTTCCTTCAGCCAAGCGGGGAAATTCGTAATCATATCTTCATACTTCAGAAATAATACATTTTTTTTTCCAAATAAATATTTTGTGTAGAGATTGTAAGTTGCCCTGACCCACGGAGAGTGTTCTATTACAAAATCATCTATATTTTTCATTCTTGCATCCTCTCGTGCCAACTTCATCTCTGTTTTTTGGCTTTCTGGTATGTAATGGCTATATGCGGTAGAAAAATAAAGTGAGGTCAAGACATCCCTTGGATCTCTCAACATCATAATAATTTTGTATTCCTCCATTTCGGGTATAGAGTAATATTGTCTAAATGGCCCGTAAATATGACTTGTTTTTGTGCATACATCAAAACTTTTTTCTGTAAAAAAGTTTGCGAAAGATTGACCTACTTCCCACAAATCTCCTTCATAGTTTATATAAGTTGTACCTACATCCTGTGATAGCTTATGCAAAATTTCTATAGCATATACAGAAGCGCATTTGTGAGCGGTGAACCAAATAATACTTTGATTTGTTTTCATAATTTCTGTTAATTGAGCATCTTGTTTTGGCAAAATTATCAACAGCCTAGCTTGCGATAAACTTTTCCGTAAAAAATAAGTTATAGACCAACATCCGTGATCGGCTGGTTAGTATAAGCGACCCACTGACCACGATATTTCTTCAACTCACGGCGATTCGCCTTATACCACTCCTTCGCTGTCGTAGATTCTGCCTCCATATTTTCACCCAATAATATTGTCTCAAACTCATTGCCTATCAAAACTCCACTTAATCCAATGGGTGCAACTCTCTGTCACCCCAGAACAACTCACTTCCAAAATAATTTTTCAGAAGTCTACCACAATTTCGAGTACGTTTTGCCGATCGCCACCTACTGAACTTAAGCCGCTGCCTTCCCAAGAATATCAGACTTCTGACCTCTGAGGAGGTTCCCATAAAACCCGGTATTATGGACAAGCGATTTGTGCTAAGCGTTAGGTACTCTAGCTTGTGGTAATAAATTTATCCATCAAATAAACAAGCCCTAGACCAACATCCAAGATCAGGTAGACTAGAAGACTGATCATATCACCATAAATAACTGTGTCCATCTGAGTCGGAAAAGTTATTAGCCTAACATCGAGGCAGTTCACTGCGATCGCCCCTTAAAAATAATCATCTCCTCAGCCTGTTTAAATTCTATATCAAACAAATCAAACACCACCTCCCTCCCCAAAAGTATTTCCTCACAAAAATAACTTTGTGTCCAAGCTACAGGAGCCGTAAAAGTATGACCATCCAACTCCATTTCAATATTTCGCAACAGATATTCAATACTGCCGCCAACTCCCTCTGCTTTACTGATGACCTCTCCAACAGTTCTATTACATCCTAAATCCTCACCAAGTTGCTTGGTTATCAAGGTCAGTTCGACTCCCGAATCAACCAGCATTTCAACTCTTTCGGTGTTTTGAACTTTTAGATGCAATTCATATATGGGCTGCCAATCGTGAGATTTTAATGATCTCATCCTGACCGGATAAAACTTAACTGGTTCAATAAACTCGCTTTCATATATACGATCGACCACATAACCCAATTTAGGTAGATCAGCCGGAATCCCGTCCTTCATTTTTCGATAATCCCGATCGCCACTAATCACACCTTGGTTAGTATAAGCGATCCACTGACCCCGATATTTCTTCAACTCACGGCGATTTGCCTTATACCACTCCTTAGCTGTTGCATATTCTGCCATATTTTCACCTCATAATTTTCCCTCAAACCATCCTCGCCTCCACCATCATCCGCACTACATTGGGCATCTTATACTTTGCCTCCCATCCCAACTTTTGCTTAGCCTTAGCCGGATTACCCATCCCAAGTGCAATCTCCGTCGGTCTGTAGAGACTCGCATCCGTTACCAAATGTTCCCGCCAATCCAAACCCGCACAAACAAAAGCTGCCTGCACAAACTCCTCCAAAGGATAACTTGCACCCGTAGCAATTACATAATCATCCGGTTCATCCTGCTGCAACATCAAATACATCGCCTCCACATATTCCGGTGCCCAGCCCCAGTCCCGCTGCACCGAAATGTTGCCTAAGTGGAGTTTTTCGGAACTACCCGCAGCAATTCGGCACACAACAGATACAATCTTTTGGGTGACGAACCTCTCCGGGCGCAGCGGCGACTCGTGATTGAACAGAATACCAGAACACGCAAACAAATTGTACGCTTCCCGATAATTTGCTACTTCCCAAAATGCTGTAGCCTTCGCCACTGCGTAAGGACTTCTGGGGCGAAAGGGCGTG
>NZ_JAEQCB010000085.1:0-6561 GCF_020738785.1 Microcoleus sp. PH2017_05_CCC_O_A
CACCTGGGCTGATGTTATCAACCGCGCTAACTTGGGTATGGAAGTAATGCACGAGCGCAATGCTCACAACTTCCCACTCGACTTGGCTGCTGGCGAAACCACTCCAGTTGCTTTGGTTGCTCCTTCCATCAACGGCTAAGTTTTAGCTTGAGATAAACAGAAAGCGCCCCTAGAAATAGGGGCGCTTTTTGTTTGCGAAAAATTACAGTTTTAGCGAGATGATCGTTTATGATAATAGAAGGAGCGCGCTAGTTGTAGCTCATGTGCTCTCATAAATCATAAAAGCCTTTATTTATGGAGTCGGCTTCCTATGACAGTCACTACAGAAAATTTAATTAGAGCATTGCCATCGAACAGTGAGGAGGTGATGTTTGGTGAACTAAGTTTAATCAAACACGCCTTAGAAAAGCTGTTTAAATCTGATGAAGCGCGGATTCCTAAAGAAGAACTATTTATTGATGGATTGAAAATTTATGAGGTACTAGAACGGATTAGAGAAGCAAAAGATATACGTCTAAGAGCGGATATTTATTACTCTGAATACAGACCACTTTTAAACGAATTTAAAGCAAAATATAGTGACTTTTTAGCCCGTGATACTTTCAAAGAAATTGAAGATCGTGAAAAATACATGGATGGCTTGAGGGAATTAATCATAGCTCAGGGTTTTATGCTGATTGCGTTTGAAGAAGAAACAGATAAAGTACGTCAATATCGATCGCTATACACGGGTATGGTGAAACTATCAGAGCTTTTAGAAGAATATCTTGTCTACTTTCCACAACACTTAATAGAGTGCATTAAGAATATAGCATTGGCTTTTTTAAATGATTCTAATCTAAAACCCGATCGAGCCAATCAGAACGAGTCAGTTTTTTTATATTTAGTTGGATTAAAAAACACTGCTAGAGCAGTATTATGGCAAATCGAAGAAGACCGAACACAAAATGAAAAATTACATTTGATTGACTCTCCTTATAATCCAATATTTACTCGTGAAATGCAAATTCAGAAAAACCAATCTGCTATGGATTGGGCAAAGTCACGACTTGAGCAAATAGAAAGTATTGGAGAAGAAAAAGGATGGAAATTGTAGAGTGATTCTAATTCTAGATTCTAATATTATTGCTTTGCTGATAACAAATATTGATGAGAAATTGTCTGAAGATCAGAAGCTGACTACGGAGATTTATCAATGCACAGAATGGTTTTATAGACTGTTGTCGAAAGGCGTTTATATAATTGCTTCTGATATCTGTGATTATGAACTTAGACGTGAATTGATTCGGATAAAAAGCAAAAGTATTCAAGAGTTAGATAAACTAAGAGAGTTACTTGAATTTCAAGAAGTAACTTTTGCTTTGCTAGAAAAGGCTGCCGAACTATGGGCGGAGGCAAGAGCTATGAGTCAATCTAATAAAATTAAGGAGAACATTGATGTAGACTGCATTCTGGCTGCTCAATGGTGTCTGCTCAAAGAGCAATTTCCTGGTCGTGAAGTCATTATTGCTACTAAAAATATTAAAGATTTTCAACCTGTTACCGATTGTGATATTTGGCAAAATATTAGTTAATTTATAGTAATTTACGAGTTAGATAAAATGTCAGGTAAACTTCGGATATGCCACAGCATAAGTGCCTTCTATATTCTGCCTTCAGACTTATACCTTGTTTTTAAGCGGGAGGGTGTCAAAATGAAATATAGCTCCTAAGCTGTTAAAGATGCCAGGATTGTTTTGGTTTAGCTGTTCCCTGTTCCAGAATCTCAGCAAAAACAAATGTAGCCGATCGGGAGTAGCTCCTCACCGTGTCAAGCGCTTTATCTCTAACGAGGATTTGTATTATGAAAGATGGACAAGAAGTACGCCACGTCTCCACAACAGCACTCATTGCCGGTGTTTGCGGGTTGGCTTTAGTGACTGGAGGTGGCATTGCTTGGTGGACGGCAAGCCGTTCGCCCACGGCAGACACGCAGTCTTCAGCTCCGACAATCGCTCCGGCGCTATCCCCAAGTCCTGCCCAATCCCCTGCTGTAATTATCCCCGTACCTCCTCCAAATGCTGTGCAGGTGCCACAGGCTCAGACGCCGCAGGTTCAGACGCCTCAAGCTCAGAGACCTACCCCTCTGGCGTCTCAGGCTCTGGCGCCCAAGTCGTCACAGCCGAAGCCTTTGCAGCAGGCTGATGCCCAAACAGTCCAAGTGTACTGGGTTAAAGATGCGATCGGCAAATTTGAGGCAGTTCCTACGAAAGTAGCTGTCAAACAAGCTGATAAGCCTGATGCAACTTTACAAGCTGCTTTTAACACTTTGTTGGCTGGGCCGAAGGATGCAACTGTTTCTAGCGAAATACCTAAAGGGACAAAACTCCGGGGTTTGAGTGTCAAGAATGATGAAGTTTATGTCGATTTGTCGCGTGAATTTACTGCGGGGGGAGGCAGCAGTTCAATGACGAGCCGGTTAGGGCAAGTTATCTATACAGCTACGAGTTTAAAACCGAATACTAAGGTTTGGATCTCGGTGGACGGCAAGCCTTTGGAACTTTTGGGTGGCGAAGGTTTGGAGGTGGCTCAACCGAGTACCCGCCAAAGTTTTGACAAAAATTTTCCCCTTAACTAATTTTTGATTCATTAGTTATTAGTCATTAGTTAGGAGTTATTAATTAGGAGTTAGGAGTTATTAGTTATTAGTTATTAGTCTGAATGCGGAAAATAGGGATTGATAGCTGATAATTGATTGCTGATGATATCGTTGACATTTGGATCGGAATAATAATTTTCGGAGTGCAATTCGAGCGTGTCGCTCGCTTCGGATCGCGAAGCCAAACGTCCCGCACGGCGAGCAGGGTAGAATTCCGTAGTTACCGAATTTGATATAACTGATGACTGATAACGTTCGCGAGCGGGGACGCTCGCACTACCGACTGATGACTGCTGACTGATAACGTTCGCGAGCGGGGACGCTCGCACTAATGACTAATGACTAATGACTAATGACTAATGACTAATGACTAATTTTCAGTGCTTGGCAGTCAGGCTAAATGCCCGAAAGTGGAGGGCTTGCTGTTCGATCCGAGTGGCAAGCCGATCGCACACCATAGTACATAGCTCAAAAATTAACTCGTCTTGCACCTTATAATAGGCTGATGTTCCTTCACTCCGGCGAGTGAGGATACCAGCTTGGAGCATAAGTTTTAGGTGCTTGGAAACATTGGCTTGACTCGTTTGAGTAGCTTCCACCAACTCTTGCACGCATTTTTCTCCGTCGCGAAGCAAGTTCAAAATTCGTAAACGCATTGGCTCGCTCAGAATACTGAAATACTCAGCAACTTGTTGCACAACCTCTTGCGGGACAGGCTGGGATGACTTCATCAAACTCACCGGGGAGAAGTGATCTCGAAATATTAGCATTTATTCTGTCCATAACAATAAAGTAATGCTTCAATCCGGATTAATTCGCATTAAAATTTGACCGTATTCGACAGGTTCGCCATTTTGTACTAAAATTTCCATGACTTGACCGGACACTTCATCAGCATCAATCTCGTTCATCAGCTTCATTGCTTCGATAATACAGACTGTCTGGCTGACTTTGATGCGATCGCCCACATTGACAAAAGGTGGCTCATCGGGAGCAGCAGCGCGATAAAACGTTCCTACCATGGGCGAGATAATTGACACCCATTTGGTATCGACAGGAGCAGAGACGGCAGCAGGAGCTGCGACAGCAGGGGCTGGTGCAGGAGTGGCCGGAGTTGCTCCTGCATTTTGACTAACAGCATCCGGTGGGGCGGCAGTGGGGCTAGAAACAGATCCCAGCGCGATCGTCGGAGCGACACTTGCCGCGGTAGAGAGGGCAGTAACCGTGGCTGGTTCGCTGGCCAGAATGCCTTTGCGTACAGTCAGTTCAAGCTCCCCACTTTTTAATGTCAGTTCCGAAATGCCTGTTTTGTCTAAAACAGTCAGCAGTTCGCAAAGCTGGTTTAAGTCTAATTGCACAGTAGATTCAAGGGTAATTAAGAATTTAAAATTGAGAAATTGGAATCCGGCGAAGCTAGGAAACTTCACCGATTTTGGAGACAAAAGGGGTAGTTTTTAATCTTTGAGCGATGAGCGATGATTTTTTAGCTCTTTAACTAATAACTCACAACTCACAACTAAAAACTAAAAACTCCCTTTTTCTCCGTCGTTTCTATTCTCGGCCGAGGTACTTGTCTTCACGAGTATCAATCCGAATGCGTTCTCCTATCGAAATAAATAGAGGAACCATGATCTGAGCTCCGGTGGAAAGGATGGCCGGTTTACTGCCACCGGTGGCAGTATCTCCTTTGACTCCGGGATCGGTTTGTGTCACTTCCAAGACGACAGAATTGGGTAATTCCACTTCCATGATTTGGTCGTTCCAGCGAAGGATACTGACTTCCATACCTTCATTCAGGTACTTGACACGCTCGCCTATTTCCTTGGCTGTGAGGCGGCTTTCCTCGTAAGTTTCCATATCCATAAAGACAAACTGGTCGCCTTCTTTATAGGTATGCTGCATCGCGCTCTTTTCGAGGTTGGCTTGAGGCAAAGATTCGCCAGCTCGGAATGTGTGTTCCACTACGCTGCCGGTTTGGACGTTTTTTAATTTTGTCCGCACAAAAGCGGAACCCTTTCCGGGCTTGACGTGGAGGAATTCGATAACCCGCCACACGCCGTTATTCCATTCAATTGAAACACCTGGTCGAAAGTCGTTACTGGAGAGCATATAAATTTTTGCGGGCAATCCCGTCGCCATTGGGCACGGGGGAACTATAGTCAGTCGATTTTAGATTTTAGATTTTAGATTTTAGATTCACTCGCAGCTTTGAATCTGGGAGATTGAACCTTGGTCTAAAATTTTGATCTCTCCACGACAGGAGTCTGGGGATTGTATCCGTTTTTGAGCGGGGTCAGCTTAAAGCCGCAGTCTAGCTGACGGCATCAAAAAGCAATTGGCAATTTATTTTACCTTTCAAAGGGAGCAAGTGCTGTACTCCAAGTGAAAAACCTCTGTCTGTTGGACAAGGAGAGGCAACGGATGTAATGGAGAGAAGGCGATCGCGCGCTGTGGGAAGATAATAGAGGCAATAAAAGTTAAAGATATGTTGCATTGGCCTAATTTCTCGATCGATACGTGCAAGCGCTGGGTGAAGACCGGTGCTTTAGCAGTCCTGCTGTTCGCACTCTCCCTGAGTTTCAGTGCAGTTTCCTATGCGAAACGCCCCAGCAGCAGTATGCCTGCGGGGAATCCGATTACGGACGGCCGGGCGCTGCTGCGTTTCGCGCTACCTATTGACAATCAGACTGTGCGTGAGTTGCAAATCAGTCTGGAAGACATTGGCAACCACATCCGTTCTAAACGTTGGGGGCCCATTAGCAGCGATGTCAGTAAGGCTTCGAGGATTCTCAGCATTCGGGAGTCCGACATTTTAGTGAGTATTCCTGAGGCGAAACAGCCGGAAGCTGAGGCGCTAGTTGCACAAGTCAAGGAGGGAATTGCTGAACTGGAAAAGGCTGTTGAGGCTAAAGACAGGGAAAAAGTTATTGACTTGAAGGCGAAAATCCTCGGTTCGGTAGGCGAAATCGAAGAGTTGATGGTGACAAAGTTTCCGTTTGAAGTGCCTGCTAAGTATGCTAATCTGCCTCAACTGAAAGGTCGCGCTACTGTGGCGGTGGAAACGGATAAGGGGACAATTAATGTTGTGGTTGACGGTTACAGTGCGCCTGTGACTGCTGGTAATTTTGTGGATTTGGTCGATCGAGGTTTCTATGATGGTTTACCATTTATTCGATCGGAAGAATCCTACGTTTTGCAAACGGGAGATCCCGAAGGCAAGGAAGTGGGCTTTATTGATCCAGGTACTGGCAAATACCGGAATGTGCCGCTGGAAGTGCTCGTTAGAGAGGACACGGAACCTGTCTATGGGATTACTCTAGAAGATGCGGGACGTTATCGCGACGAGCCTGTTTTGCCTTTTTCTGCTTTTGGTGCTGTGGCGATGGCCCGGGCTGAAGCTGAACCAGACAGCGGTTCTTCTCAGTTTTTCTTTTTCTTGTTTGAACCCGAACTCACGCCCGCTGGTCTGAATTTGTTGGACGGTCGGTATGCTGTTTTTGGTTACATGATTGAAGGAAAAGAGGTTTTGGATAAACTGAGGCAGGGAGATAAGATTATATCTGCTAAGGTGATTAAAGGAAAGGAAAATTTGGTTCAACCTCAAGTTTAATCAGCACACAAACAAAGACGGCGAGATAAATCGCTTCAGAGTCAAACAAAGCCCGCTTCCGCGGGCTGGAAGCAACCATAACAAATAAAGACGGCGATTTAAATCGCTTCTACACTAACAAAGACCGCCTCCGCGGGCTGGAAGAAATTATGACAAATAAAGACGGCGATTTAAATCGCTTCTACACTAACAAAGACCGCCTCCGCGGGCTGGGAGAAAGACAAACAAAGACGGCGATTTAAATCGCTTCTACACTAACAAAGACCGCCTCCGCGGGCTGGAAGAAAGACAAACAAAGACGGCGATTTAAATC
>NZ_JAEQCB010000085.1:6576-45662 GCF_020738785.1 Microcoleus sp. PH2017_05_CCC_O_A
CTAACAAAGACCGCCTCCGCGGGCTGGAAGAAAGACAAACAAAGACGGCGATTTAAATCGCTTCTACACTAACAAAGACCGCCTCCGCGGGCTGGAAGAGTTAATCAGATTAGTTGAAATTTAATTAACATCATTCTTTTGATATACTGAGATTCGTTATTCCAACTAGCAATTATAACGCTTTTATGGCAATTTTAGAATTTTTATTGGTAATTGGTTTGGGCGGATTCGCAGGCTTGTTGATTGTCAACAATCTGAATGAAAGCAAGCAAAAGCGACAGTTGGATGAGGCTTTTTATCAGTTGTTGGAAACTCAAAACAGTCAGATGTCGCTGATTCAATTGGCTGCTAGCGCGAGAGTTGAGGCTGAAGTTGCTCAGCAGTATTTAAACCGACAAGTTAAGATTTTTTCGGCGATTTTAGAGGTGGATGATGAAGGGGATACTTTTTATCGGTTTCCGAGGTTGCGCTTGCCGCCGAGTTCTGGTAAGGAATGGTAAAGCAGTTGACAGTTGATAGTTGACAGTTGACAGTTGACAGTTGTCAGTGGTTAGTTGTCAGTTTCCTAATAATATTTAGTGGCTTTTAACTAATTTAATGCTGATTAAAGATATCGGAGAACAAGGTCTTTTAAGAATATTACAAAAATTCTGTCCCGCCGAAATTGTGGGTGATGATTGCGCTGTACTTCCGACAAATCCTCACCAATCTCTGGCGGTGACGACGGATATGTTGGTGGATGGAGTGCATTTTAGCGATCGCACCACCAGCCCTTATGACGCAGGATGGCGCGCCGCAGCCGCGAATTTGTCGGATCTGGCTGCGATGGGTGCAAAGCCTCTGGCGGTGACTGTAGCCCTGGCTGTGACGGCGGATACGGCTGTGGAGTGGGTGGAAGAGTTTTATCGGGGGATGACGGCTTGTCTGCAAGAGTATCATACGCCGATCGCCGGTGGGGATGTGGTGCGATCGTCTGTGGTGACAATTTCGATTACTGCTTTTGGGGAGGTTGAGTGCGATCGTACCATTCGTCGGTCAAATGCGCGGGAGAATTGGGCGATTGTGGCTACTGGTGTGCACGGGGCTTCTCGCGCGGGATTGGAGTTGTTGTTGAATCCTGAATTTGGGCAAAATCTGGAAAAGGGCGATCGAACTTCTTTAATTCTCGCTCACCAGCAGCCTAAACCGCGATTGGATGTTTTGCCCATTTTGTGGGAAATTTTAGATGCTGCGGGTGAGTTTGCGATTGCTGGAATGGATAGCAGCGATGGTTTGGCTGATGCGATTATTCAAGTTTGTCGGGCTAGCGGTGTTGGTGCAAATGTCGATCGCCAAAAAATCCCAATTCCCCCTATTTTCAGCCAACTTGTATCACCTGAAACTGCTTTAGATTGGGCATTGTACGGTGGTGAAGATTTTGAGTTAGTGCTGTTTTTGCCGATCGCAAATGCTGAGTTATTAGTAGAAAAAATCGGAAATGGAGCCGCGATTATCGGCATGACTACCGATAGCACAGATATTTGGTTGACTGATAGCAGTGGTATTTATGGTGATATTAGATTGGAGAGCGATCGGGGATTTCAACACTTCTGAATCATATCTGATCTTAGTCCGCGTAGGCGGACATCGTTTGTGTAGACGCGGTTTCTAACCGCCGGGTTTCTAACCGCCTGGTTCATGATTCGACACTTCTTCCACCTCCCGCAAGATATCATTAACTGGTTGACTTTCGGAATTGGGTAATTGTGCAACAGATTTACGCCCAAACAATCTCAATCTACCATTAATTTTCCACGCACCATTAATCCAACCCATCAATCCAGAAACCAGGATGACAGCCAGGAGACTCCACAACAGACTAGCTAGGGCCGGATGAATGCGATCGCCATTTTGAGGTATTCTGAACACTATGTCTCTCTCTACATAATTCGCAACCGCAGACACCACAATGCCTCCAGCGCCTAATCCAGTACCGAGTATTTCAATTTTTCTTTCTAGGGAGCGATCGCATTCTGCTTGTTCAATATCGACAATTCCTCCCACCAACTCCACCGCAATCTTAATCAAATCAGTGCCATGTTTGAAATAGCCTAAATCGCCCTTAATTTGTTCTTGAAAATACGGACAAGTTCTATCAATGAAAAACTTGAACGTTGTCAAATCATCAGTTGGTATCTGCAATTTATCGCTAATTTGCAACAACTTTTCTTGATAGTTGTAAACATGAATATTAATCGTGTTATTAAAATCTTCTAAACATTCCAAAGCTCTTTCATAATTCAAGCTTTCTCGAAGTAACTCTTTTAGTTTGGTTTTTAGATACTTTAACGATTCATCTATATTAATACTTTGCCTCGAATCAACTCCAGTTGACAATTCAATCCGACTTACCTCGGTGATTTTTGCTTCTAGCTTTTCGATTGTTTGCTCAATCTCTAAATATCGTTCCTTAAGTAGATCGTAATTTCTGCGACTATCAATAAAAGCTTTGGTGATTTTATGGCGGTGATAAAACAGTTCAAACAAAGGTTGAACAATCTTCCCTAATTTTCCCTCAATGTCATCATCAACCAGATAAACAAATACCTGTACTTGACTTTTGGGAGAACTATACTCAAACATCGGAGAATCGAATAACTTAGTATCACGGTAAAAAGGTGGACGCACAGACTCTTCTGGGAAAAGATGTTTTAAACATTCATCTGCAACTTTGCGAAAGTCATTGTCACTTGGCTGTTGATAAGTTTTTGATTTGTAAGTAATCAAAATAGTTTGTCCTAGCCAATTTTCATGACTATCAGCAACCAAAAGATTATTAACATTGAATTGTGTTAATGCTGCGACTTCTAAGTCTTTGTTTTCGTCAGTTTCTGGGCTGCCAATTCTCGCTAAGATACCTTCACTATCATCGATGCGACAAAATCTTAAGGAACCATCGATTTGATTTGAATGCTCTAATTTGTTGGGTTTAGTGAGGGGATAACTGAGGTTTGCTTGAGAAAAAACTTTGGTTTTGTCCAGACTGAAATATTGCCAGATACTATTTGCCCAAGTCCAGATTGAGTCAACATCAGTTTTACTTTTGCTGCTGAGTTGGTAGCTGTAGATATAGACTTGGGGATGGTCAATTTTTAGCATCTGGTGCGGGGGGAATTGAGGGTGGTTGAATGCGTTGTTTTAAGTTTGCTTCTAGCTTTTTGATATCAGGATAGTTATTGGTGAGTGTTTCATAGCCCGGTGTGACTTCCGGTTCTGCATCATCAAGATTTTTGCGAGTCAGATTGGCAATCTGCTCTGCTACTTCGGGAAAATTTTGATAGACTTTATTAATAGCTTCTTTAACTGCTTTATCAGTAGCATCAGACTCAGCTATCGGCAAAACAGTCTTGAGTAATTCTTCAATAAATGGCGGAGTCAGAATCTCTGGGGCTTTGGTAATCGCGTTATAGATTTCCGACAAAATCAGGGTTTTCATCATAAGTTTACCTCAAAAATGGATGTACAATGTCAAGTGCTGTAGGAGCGGGTTTTACCAAAAACCAATAATCTCGTAAACCCGCCCCCACCAAATTTTGATTAATTTTGTTCAGCTTGTTTTTGTTGAGCTTCAGTGACAATCTTTGCTACTTCAGCTACCGGCAAGTCTAAGAATAGAGCAATTTGTTCTGTAATTAATCCCACATTAAACATTCTGAGGATTGCAGCTTTTTCTCGTTGTTTAGCTTCAGCTTGTAATTGAGCTTCTGCTTCAGCTTGTCCTTCCGCAAAAACATCTTGATAGAATCTGGTTTTCTTTAACTCACTGAGGTTAAACATGGCGGCAATCTCCTCTCTGGTTTTTTGGGGTAACTTGTAAACAATGATAGTTTCTAGTAAGTTGATGAAGCTCTCTCTGACTACGATATTCACTATTTCGGTTTCGGCTTGTCTGGCTAAATTTATAGCCAAATCCGAGGCCGTGTTTTCTGGTTCGATTACCAGTTTAAGTAATTTTATCGGTAGAGATGCTGTTTCTGGTTGGGTAAGTTCATCCAGGTAAATGCGGGTGATTTTTGGGAGTGCCAGCATTTCCTGAAAGTGGATGTCACTTTCTCTTTCTGTTTGCCGATTTGGGTAAATGACTACCAATTGCCAAGGGTGCGGCGGTTGGTATTGTTTGAGATAGATGAATAGTTCGGCAAATAGACGATAATACAGATTTGGGTCTGGTTGAAATTGGACTTCCACAATGTAGAATGGTAATTGAGAATCTGCGACAATTGGCAGAAACAAACCATCTAGGCGAAAGGCTAATTGTTTGACTTCTTGGGATGTGAATTGGTATTGGTTTGTAGCATCGGCAGGTATGCCCAGCAGGGCAAAGAAAATAAACGGAAATTCTTGGAAGATGCTGTAAAATAGGCTGTCGGTTTTCATCGATCGAATTTAATCTTTCTTTGAATTATACCCTATTCATTCACGATCGTATCATAATCCCAAGTGCTGTAGGGGCGGGTTCGCCGAAATATTTGACACCCATCGATGGATTATAAAAACCCGCCCCCACCCCACCGAAATATTTAGATCGCAATTCTATTGTACAAATAGATTGTGCGTTATATCATAGCCGGGGCGGGTTTATGAAATCTTTGGTTTTTATCGGAGATTGTTGGTGAACCCGCCCTTACAATATTTGCACATTCACATTATAAACCTATAGCACAAAACGCTCCCCAATGATAAACTTTGCCGTAGGGTTTTACGGTCAGTGGATAACGTCCTAGATATTCCGTAACATCTTCCTTTTGCTCTCCATCGAAACTCTCCGAACCTTCCACCCATTCTAGCAAATCTGAAGTAGTAGCAGACTTAAACCAGCGCTGGGTATCATGGAGCGCTTGACCAATGCTAACTCCAGGTTGCAGTACCTCATAGAATTTTACCATCATCAAGGCTGTCGAGAGGTCATTGACAGCCCAAAGACTGGCCAAAGTTCCCATTGCTCCCGCGTAGAGAAATCCCGTTGGTAATCCAATATAATCGGAGCGATTCTGCGTATCGATTAGCGCGGTTTCGCAGGCGGAAAGCACTACTAGGCGGCACTGTTTGAATCGCAGTCCGAAAATTTCAGCCAAAGTCAGGCATTTGTCAATATCCGCTGTTTTGCCTTCGCGCCATTCCACATAACGATCAGATGCCCCTAAATCTTCGATGATACCCCCTGACAAAATCAAAAACGACTTCAGCGGCTCATCAGGATTAAACGAACCGTGACAGGAAAAATGCGCGCAATGAGCATTTTCTAACTGCTCTAAATACTGTTCCAAAAGATTAGTTTTACTCGCTTCCGAGCCCGGAAGAATTTGACTGATGGCGAATTTGGGGGCGATGCTGGCGACTTCCAAATCGGTGTAGGGAAGATCCGAGGTGGGGTTTTGCAGGGCCAGGAGTTGGTCGAAATTTGGGTGGATTGTAATCTGTTGCAGGAGTTGGCAACTGGGGCTGTATTGAATCCCTTGGGTGAATCTATCTAACAAGAATTCGTCGTCGGTTAGGGGTAGGGCGTGGAGGGGGAACAGGTGCAGCAACCAGTGGGGAATTAGGATTAAACGGGTACTTTCTGAGGGCAGAACTGTGGTGATTTGGAGGATTTCGGCAAGACGCTGGAGATAGTCGGAGAGTTTCTTTTGCCAGTGGGTTTTGCTTTGTTTGTAGTCGGCGCGGTAGTCATTAACTAAGTCGATTAATTCATCGCATTGACGATTGCGATGCACTGTCAGCACGTCGGGGTATGTGACGACAAAGGTGATGATTTCTGTGTCGGTGATGTACCACTCAATTAAGGCGATATCTGGGGTGAGGAGTTGGGTAATTTCGGTGAAAGTAATGGGCTTTAGGACTTCGGGGGTTTCCTGTTTTTGGGCGATGACTTCGGCAAGGTTGCGGGCTTTGTTGGCTTCGGCATATAAGAGTGCTTCTTGGTTGCTTTTGCGATCGAGGCATACTTGCACCATGCCTCTGTAGAGTGTATCCCACTTCAAATCGTGTTTTTGCTTGGTTTCATCTCCCGATTCTAACTCTCGTAATTTGGAGGCTCTGATTATGGCATTTTTAAAGGTATCATAGGCACTTTCGAGAGTTGCTGCTTTTTGGTTTGTGTCTTCTGGTTTTTCTCGATTGATGTTGTCTAGTTTTTGCAGATAAGCCAAGCCCAGGTTCCCTAAAGTTTCTGCATTCTCTAACGGGAAATCCTCAAGGGTACGAATTGTTAAAGCAGCGTTATAAAAGGTGATCGCCCGTTCCAGATTTTGGGCCCGCGAACCCTTGATTCTGTTACTGTAGGCAGCAGCTAGGTTATTTTGAGTCATTGCCCAATATTCAGGGAAATCTTCAAGGGTATGGACTGTTAAAGCAGCCTCATAAAATGCGATCGCCTGTTCCAGATTCTCCGCCCGCGAATCGTTGATTCTGTATAGGTAGGAAACAGCTAGATTATTTTGAATCATTGCCCAATCTTCTGGAAAATCCTCAAAGGTATAGACTGTTAAAGCAGCGTCATAAAAGCCGATCGCCTGTTCCAAATTTTCCGCCGGCGAACCGTTGATTCTTCTGTCTTTGCCTTTGATTCTTCTGTCTTTGTACGCATTAGCTAGGTTATTTTGAATCATTGCCCATTTTTTGGGGAAATCCTCAAAGGTATAAACTGTTAAAGCAGCCTGATAAAACTCGATCGCCAGTTCAAGATTATACGACTGCGAACCTTTGATTCTGTCAGTGTAAACAGCAGCTAGGCAATTTTGAGTATTTGCCCATGTTTCACGGAAATCATCAAAAGTATAAACTGTTAAAGCAGCCTGATAACAGGCGATCGCCAGTTCAAGATTATCCGCGCGCGAACCTTTGATTCTGTTAGTGTAAGCAGCAGCTAGGCAATTTTGAGTATTTGCCCATGTTTCACGGAAATCCTCTAGGGTACGAATAGTTAAAGCTGCGTCATAAAACTCGATCGCCAGTTCAAGATTATCCGCCCGCGAACCTTTGATTCTGTTACTGTAGTCATTAGCTAGGTTATATTGAGTTTGAGCAAACTTTTCGCTTCCCGGTTCCCTATTACTTAAAACTATTTGATAACCAGTAATTGCAATTTCAAGATTATTTTCTCTATTGCCATAGGGATATTCACTAATATGAATACTCAAGTTTTCAATAAGAGCGACAATGAACTCAATTGTTTCTGGGTTTTCCGTAATTAATCTCTGGGATACTTGCTGTAAAATCTGGGCAAAACGACTATTGAGGAGATGTTGCCGTCCTTCGAGCATGGGGTATGTTATTTTAGTATAGCTAATATCGCCATTGCTAGCTTCTGTTTGCAATAATTCTAGTAAAAATATTGCATATTCTTTGTGATTTTCATCTTCATATCTGCCATTGCTTCCATCCATAAGTTCGGCTATTTGGCAGGAAAGATTTCTCGCGAATTGAATTTGAGCAAAATCTTCGCTACCTGGTTCCAGATTATTTAAAACTATTTGATAACCAGTAATCGCAATTTCCAGATTATTCGCTCTACTGCCAAGGGGAAAGCCACTAATATGAATACTCAATCTTCCGATCATGGCGACAATAGACTCAATTTCTTCTGGGCATTGGGGAATTAAATTCTCGGCTACTTGCTGTAAAATCTGGGCAAAACGGGCATTAAGGAGATGTTGCCGTTGACCCAGCATGGGGTAAATTACTTGAATATCGCTATTGCTATCTTGTTCTGCTTGGAATAATTCTAGGAGAAAGTTGGCATACTCTTGGGGATTTTCACCTTCAGAGTTGACTTGATCGCGGTTTTCTTCCATTGTGGGGAGTTGTGAATAACACCAGGATTTATTTTAGCATTATTTATGGGTGGCGGGTTTCGACTTCGCTCAACCACCGGGTTTTTGAACCGCAGATGATGGCGGATGTACGCTGATGAACGCAGATGAATTTGGAAAGAACCCGGTTTCTGAGATTGTTAAAGCAGCCTCACATTAGGTATTAGCCAGCTTCTTTTGAATCATTGCCCAATATTCAGGGAAAGCCTCACGGGTATATACTGTTAAAGCTGCCTCATAAAACGATCGCGCCTTTGCGAGATTTTCATCCCGCGAACCGTTGATTCTGTCATTATGGGCATTACCTAGGTTATATTGAATCATTGCCCAATCTTCAGGAAACTGTTCAGGGGTACGAACAGTTAAAGCAGCCTCAAAAAATGCGATCGCGCGATCCAGATTTTCCGCCCGCGAATCGTTGATTCTGTTTGCGTAAGCAGCAGCTAGGTTATTTTGAGCCATAGCCCAATCTTCCGGGAAGGCCTCAAGGGTGTAGACTGTTAAAGCAGCGCCATAAAGGGCGATCGCCATTTCCACATTTTGGGCCCGCGAACCCTTTATTCTGGTAATATAGGCAGCAGCTAAGTTGTTTTGAGTTTGAGCAAACTTTTCGCTTCCCGGTTGCCGATTATTTAAAACAAGTTGATAAGCGGCAATGGCAATTTCAATATTATTCGCTCTATTTCCACCGGAAAAATTACTAATATTAATCGTCAAGTCTTCAACGAGGCTGACAATTGACTCAATAGTTTGTGCATTTTCGCCACCAAGTAACCTCTGCAATACTTGCTCTAAAATCTCAGAAAACCGAGCATTGAGGAGATGTTGTCGTTCGGCTAGCATCGGGTGAATTACTGCTGGATTGCTATTGCTACCATCTTCTGCTTGCAATAATTCTAGGATAAAGTTAGCATACTCTTGGGGGTTTTCACCTGCGGAGTTATCGCCATCGTTGATATCGATTAATTGTGCTAACTGGCCGATCAGATTTCGCAGGAAATCAGCGCCGTTTTGTCCTCCTTGCTGTGCCATTTTTTCGGCTACCAACTCGCAAGTTTCCAGAAATTCGACATCCAACAATTCTGAGTTATCTTGTAATATCTGGGGCTCTTGGCCGTTGGGGCAATTCAGCAGGGTGTGAATTAGTTCTAGGTAGGCTTGGGCGCGGTTTTCTTCCATTGTTGGGGAGTTGTGAATAATGTCGGGATTTATTTTATCATGGTTGGGGGTTTTGGGGGTTGTTGCAAAGATAAGACGGCGGTTGGAAACCGCGTCTACACAAACGATGTCCGCCTCCGCGGACTGAAGAAGATAACGTAATTTCACCGCCTTTTCTTCAACCCGCGGAGGCGGGTTTTGTCTGTGTAGACGCGGTTTCCAACCGCCGGGTTTCCAACCGCCGGGTTTCCAACCGCCGGGTATTCAACCGCCTTGAATTGTCGGTGGGTGGCCAGAAACCGGGTTTTTGCGAGGATATTTGATGGGAGGCGAAGATATCGGTAAAAACCAAATTACGGCGGTTGGAAACCGCGTCTACACAAACGATGTCCGCCTCCGCGGACTGAAGATAGGACGTAGTTTCACCGCCTTTTATTCAACCCGCGGAGGCGGGTTTTGTCTGTGTAGACGCGGTTTCCAACCGCCGGATTTCCAACCGCCGGGTTTCCAACCGCCCAATCTTCAACCGCCCAATCTTCAACTTCCACCGCCCAGTTTTCTAATTCCTGCACAATGCTACCTTGGGCATTAATCTATCTAAAATTTGTGCGATCGCAATTACCGTCCAATCAATATCAGCTTCAGTTGTTTCGCGTCCCAGTGTCAAGCGAATTCCACCAACCGCACCGCTTTCGTCATATCCCATTGCCAATAATATCGGACTAGGCGTGAGTTTACCACTGCTACAAGCCGCACCGGAACTAATGCCAATTCCGGCTAAATTTAGCTGTCTCACGAGAGTTTTGCCTGTGATTCTCTCTGTGTCTCTCTTTTGGTAAGGGCGACAGGATGGGGAGACAATGCAAAAACTGGTGTGGTGCGGCAGTCGGTAATATCGATCGCCCGTTGGGACTAAACTGGGTATGTCGGCTAATTTGTCAAAAAGTCGATCGCGCAATCCAATCAACCTCGGCGTTTCCACATCCATTTCCTGCACAGCCAACTCCGCCGCCACTCCAAAACCGACGATAGCGGGCAGTGCTTGCGTCCCTGAACGCAGTTTCAACTCTTGTCCTCCCCCGCCGAACATTGGCACCAATTCTAGTCCTGGACGCACGTACAGCGCCCCTGCACCTTGCGGCCCGTAAAGTTTGTGACTGGAAAGCGAAAGCAAGTCTACGGGCAGTTTTTGCACGTCAATCGGCAATTTACCGGCAACTTGAACTGCATCGGTATGGAACAGGATATTGCGATCGCGCGCAATTTGCGATAATGCTTCTATGGGTTGCAGTGTACCAACTTCGCTTTGTCCGTAGATGATGGAAATTAGCACTGTGTGCGATCGCAGCGATTCTTGCAAATCCAAAGGATGAATTCGCCCATGTTTATCGACTGGTAATCGAGTTACTTCCCATCCCAATTCTTCGAGTTGTCGCACCGGTTCTGATACTGCGGAATGCTCAACACTGGAAATAATGATATGCTGCGGTTTTGTATAAAGACGCGCAACTCCCATAATTGCTAAATTATCCGCTTCAGTGCCGCCCGAAGTAAAAATCATCGATTCCGGTAGCGCGTTAATCAGCCCAGCAACCTGCATTCTGGCTAATTCTAAAGCAGTCGCCGCCCTTTGTCCCCACTCGTGCAAACTAGAAGGATTTCCCCAGTATTGAGTCAGAGCTTTTTGCATAGCATCAATTGCTTCTGGGCGTGTCGGCGTTGTAGCGCTATAGTCGAGGTAAATTTGCATTGCTTTAATTAAATGACGAACTAATAATGAATGATTGACTACCTAATGAATAAAGCACTTATCCTAAAGGCATAAATGATTATTGACTCATGACTCATAATTCTTAAATTATGACTGATAACAATTGCTAACTCCCAACTGCTAACTCCCAACTGTCAACTCCCCGCTGTCAACTGTCAACTCCCCACTGTCAACTGTCAACTATCAACTGTCAACTGTCTAATGACTCCCAGGTTTGCAGACATTGTAGTCTTCATGGGACAAGACTTTTTGGGGAATTAAGAAAGTGCCGCAATCTTCACAAAGCATTCTGTAGTTGCGGGTTACAGGAATACTCACAATCCAGCGGTTGTGACGCAGGCGTTTGCCGCCGAAATCTCTGTAATTCTTATTTTCCCCCAAAGCTGCTATAATAGCGCGAGCTTTAGTAACTACATGGTCGGGTAGACCTCTGAGATCGATCGCATCTCTAGCAAATGATGCTTCCCTCTCTTGTTTTTGGGTCTGTTTTTCGGCCAGCAGTTCAACTGATTGCTGTTGCGCTATCAACTCTTGCGTACACCGATGGCACGCTTTACCATATCCCCTGTGACCGCAATCAAAAATTGTTTTTCTTTTCGCCATAAAGCATCAGTATCGGGTTTGACCCACGCCCCTGAATGCTGCTACCCTACCAGTGATGCTTCCGGCATCGAGGCAGTTCTACAAGACGCAAAATCTATTCCCTGTCATAAATTTAATAGTTTTAACTTTCCTCGATCCAATATCTTTCCACTCTGAATAGACGGATGACCTCAATAAAATTTTAAATTTTGTGAATGTACTTTATTCTAATTTACCAGGTTTGTGTTGTGTTGGATTGCTGGCGATCGCCCTGACGGCTTGCGGACAAGCAAAGCAGGACGTGCAGAATTTACCTCCCACTCTCGCTCCGCTGCCTCAAGACCCCTTGTTGCAAGTATACTTCAATCAGTCCCTCACTTCGAGTTACACAGAGCCCTACCGCGCACAAACTAGGGCTGGAGATGATTTAGAAAAGTTAATCGCCGAGGCAGTAGCAAGTGCTGAATCGACCGTAGATATAGCGGTTCAGGAGTTTCGCTTACCCGGTATTGCACGAAGGTTGGCCGATCGCGCGCGCACTGGAATTAAAGTCAGATTAATTGTCGAACATCTGTACAATCGCCCTTGGAGTGATTATACAGCCCAGGAGTTGGCAAAGTTACCGGAACGAGAGCGCGATCGCTACAGCGAATTTCTGCAACTCGCCGATACCAATAAAGACGGTAAATTGAGTGCCGAGGAAATCAAGCAAAATGATGCTTTGGTAATTCTCAAAGATGCGGGGATTCCTGTCATTGACGATACTGCTGACGGCAGCAAAGGCAGCGGTTTGATGCACCACAAATTTGCAGTAATTGACGGCAAAATAGTCATCGTAACTTCGGCGAATTTTACCACCAGCGATATCCACGGCGATTTCAAAACAGCAGCAAGTCGCGGCAATGCCAACAATCTGCTAAAAATTGCCAGCCCTAAATTAGCGCAAATATTTACTCAAGAATTTAACATCATGTGGGGCGACGGGCCCGGTGGTAAACCGGATAGCAAGTTTGGCATCAAAAAGCCGTTTCGTCAAGTGCAAAAAGTGAGAATTGGTAATGCAACTGTGGCGGTGCAATTTTCACCAACAAGTGCGACTTTGCCTTGGGAACAAAGCGTTAACAGTTTGATAAATCGCACTTTAGCAAAGGCGAAAAAATCTGTTAATTTGGCACTGTTTGTATTTTCGGCTCAGCGGTTGTCAAATACTCTGGAACTTGAATCTAGGCGCGGTGTAGCGGTGCGAGCTTTGATTGACTCAAATTTCATTTATCGCCCTTACAGCGAAGGTTTAGACATGATGGGGGCGACTTTCATGCAGGATTGCGGCGGCTTAGAAGCGGACAATCGCCCGTGGAAAAAGCCGCTGACTACAGTGGGAGTGCCGCTGTTACCAATGGGCGATCGCCTGCACCACAAATTCGGCGTTATCGACGGAAATACCGTGCTGACAGGCTCTCACAACTGGAGTGAGGCTGCAAATCACGGGAATGATGAGACGTTATTGGCGATCGACAGCCCGGTAATTGGGGCCCATTTTGAGCGGGAGTTCGATCGGCTTTACAAAGGTGCAATCTTGGGAATTCCCGCCCGAATCAAACAGAAAATTGACGCTAAGCAAAAAGAGTGTAAATCAGTCCAAGCAACATCAAAATCTACGAATCCTCAACCGCAAAGTGGTGATAAAAACTTAATTAATTTGAATAGCGCGACTCAAGAAGAACTAGAAACTTTGCCAGGGGTTGGCCAGAAGTTAGCCGAGAAAATTATTGCAGCGCGGGAAAAGCAGCCTTTTGAGTCTTGGGAGGATGTCGAAAGATTGCCAGGAGTAGGAAACAAGGCTATAGACAAATGGCGCGATCGAGTAACATTTTAAAGTAGGGTGCGTCAGCTATGGTGATTTAATTAATTAATCATCTAGCAACTACAAACCTGCACCATGAATACTTCATTCATTGGTGGAGAGACTAACCAGGAAGGACTAAAGTCCTCACTACAAACCTGCACCATGAATACTTCATTCATTGGTGGAGAGACTAACCAGGAAGGACTAAAGTCCTCACTACAAACCTATTTTATCGATCTTGACAACAGTTAAGCTTTCTAGTTAAACTTACATTCAAATAAAATGCACTTTTTTCATATTGGAGGTATAAAGAGATGAAACGCGCCAGATATTTTACGGGGAAGCGACCAATCAAATTCCTAGCTTTTTTGATTGGTGCAATTTTAGTCACACTAGCAGCTTTCACAGTCAGCGCCCAGCAGACTAGCGAAGCACAATTTCGGGTAAAGAACGAAAACAGTTTTAATATTAACATGATTCAATTCAAGCGCGTTGAATATGTAGGTCAGTGTCCCGGAAGTGGCATCTCCCCTGATTCGCAAAGCGCTCGATTTGTTTCCAGCAAGACTCCCCCCGGCCCTAACAGAAGAGTGCTGATTAAAAATGTGACCGATGGCATGGAAACTGACCCCCTATCCTTACACAGATAGAAGTTATGACAAAGGTGAGTTTTCCGAAAGTTTTGGATTTAAGTTAGCAAACAGTCACAAAACAAGAACTTTTTCGGTTTTAGAGGGCGAAAATAAATTTGCCTATGAAATCAAAGAAAATAACCAAATTATAGAACAGGGTGCGCTTACCGCTCAAGTTTCTGTACAAAATTTAGGTACTTTTCCACGTCAGCAAGTTTGTGAGAACAAAGTCACTTCACAATGTCAGGATGATGCTGATTGTCGCGAGAGGAGGCGCAAAGGAAAAAGTTGCAGAATAGAGTGTGTTACTGTTCAAGAGTGTCGCTGTCCGTAATTTTAGGTATGTTGTTGCGCTTCAGCGCTCTTGGCTCTCCTGGGTTTATGGTGGATACGGTATCAGACACAACTGTTCGCGATTCTGTGATGCTCTCTTCGTCAAGGATATGCGGTTTGTTTATCACCACAGACTCAGGAGAGCCAAAGTAAAATGCCGCAGCTAACACAATATATGTTGCTAAAAGTAGCACTCCTTCCAGCCAATTCGATCGCCCGTCAAGACTAATTAGATTAGCGATTGTCACCGCAATGGCAACTGCAACCACTTCAAACGGATTAAAGTTTAAATCCATCGGCTGATGAATCACGATACCGATAATCACCAACACCGGCGCTACCAGCAAAGCAACTAGCAAACTCGAACCCATCGCCACGGAAACTGACAAATCCATATTATTTTTCATCGCCACTCCCACCGCCGTTACGTATTCCGCCGCACCGCCCACAATCGGCAACAAAATTACACCTGTAAACAGTGGTGTTAATCCCAATCCTTTGGTAGTTTCTTCGACAACGCCCACAAAAATTTCTGATTCAAAAGCAACTGCAACTGTTGAGGCGACTAGCACTCCTATCCACAGCCACAAATTCGGTTTGTGTGTAGTTGATTCATCGGTATTTTCAGAATCTTCTAACTCTAGTATGCCGACTTCGTAAAGATAGCTGTGAGTTTTTAAGGAAAATAGCAGCGTTAGTGCGTAAACTGCAATTAGGACGATCGCAGTTATCAACGAAAGATTCTGAATGGCTGCGGGTTCCACTCCATTCGACGTGTAAATTACCATCGTCGGCAGCAGAATCGCAATCACTGCTAGAGTCATGGTGGAACCGTTCACCCGGGCGATAATTGGCTTAAATTCTTGTTCTTTGTAGCGGATTCCCCCTAGCAGCATGGAAAGTCCCATAACTAAGAGCAAGTTGCTGATAATGGTGCCGGTGATGCTGGCTTTCACGATGTCAATCAAGCCGGCTTTCAGGGCTACTATGGCAATAATTAATTCTGTAGCATTCCCGAAGACTGCATTTAATAAGCCGCCGATGGAGGGCCCTGTGACGATCGCCACTTCTTCTGTTGCTGTGCTCAACCAAATCGCCAGAGGTATAATGCCTAGGGCGGATGTGATGAAAACTACCAGGGAACCCCAGTGCAAATATTCGGCTGCGATGGAAATGGGGATGAAAATTAACAGGGCTATGGAAAGAATTTTTTTGATTGACATAGGGACTCGGATAGTGTATTGAAGGTGAGTTCGAGTTGCCAGGGCGATCGCCAAATTGATTTTATATCAATATGCTTGGGATAAGAAGATCGGGCGCTTTCAACCGCCGTGTTATCGGAGAAACAGTGCACCATCATTCCGAATGCTTAAAGATCTTTTATCCAAACCTAAATCATTTGTCTCGTCTAATCTTACTTCTACTGTGCCTTCACCAACGGGTTTTAAACTCGCTTTCAATAATGCGCCGTCTTGTCGCCTAAATACAATGGATGCAGGTAGTGTCAATGCTTGCAGCGCGACTGTTGAATTTTCGGCTAAGGTGCGGCGGTTAGTTTGTCCAACTACTTGATAAAATAGTCGATCGCTGGTTTTATTCGTTAATCTCACATTAGCTTTGCCATTAACGGGAACCATCTTGCCGTCGGGAACTCTTTCTGGTGCGTTAGTTTGGGCAATTTTCCTCGCAAAACTCGCATTGTGACCCAAAGGTAAAAAGCTGTTGCCTGCTAGGGCCAAGGTGACTGCCAGCAGGCTTGCTAGACTTGTTTTGTCGATCGCTAGTTTGCACATTTTTTTGATTGACTTTTGATCTAAAAATTCTCACAAGCGATTTTACCTGATGCTGCTATCTTCTGGCAAGTCGCCTCAGAAGTCAATCCGAGCTTTTCATAGCTGACGCCTTGATTGTGAAGATGGAAACTGAATATAATAGAAATTTATCGAGCTACCAAAAAATATATTTCTCATTGTGTAGTGCCAGTTAGTGAATTAAATTAAGTTAATGCTTAACCAGAATTGACGTTTGAATAGTATCGTTTTTATGATACCGATTCTGATATATAAATCCGTTTTTATAAAAATGAGGTACGTTGTTGGGCTTCAGCCCTTCTTAGATGTATAACAAGTAGGTACGTTGTTGGGCTTCAGCCCTTCTTAGATTTATTACATAGCAAGTTATGCCGCTAAAAACTGCATTTACGAATTATCTCTCATCTTTTTGAGAAAAGCTATATAGCCTTTCTCAAAAAGATGAGGTATGACTGACAGATCCTACAACCACTTAATAAACTAAGAGGGCCCAAGCCCAACAACGTACCTAATCTATATAAGAAAAGCTATAATACAAATAATATGGCAGAAGAAAAAATGAAAAAGACAGAATGAAAAAGGCAGATGGCACCTTAAAAAAGGTACGTTGTTGGGAAAAGAGCGCTCTTTTCCCAACAACGTACCCAAAAAATCCTTTATTGTGACACTGGCATCCTGGACTCAAAAAGGAAGAATGAAAAAGGAAAAATGAAGATTTGCCCCTCTCTCCCCGTCTCCCTTGCCGTCGCAGCTATTCAACCCAACGCACGCGCACAAAATGAGCTTCCCGTCCCCAGAAGTCCTGACTGACAGAAATATCAACAATACTCAAATTAAACGGAATAGCAGTTGTGACGTAGCGCTGAGCCAGAGCTCCCACATCGGGAGCTAACTGAGCTGCTGTCGCCGCCGCCGCACCCAAACCCAAAAGTTGCAGAATGGGCCCCTTCGGTAGAGCTAAATTGATGCCGACAGCAAGTCCAGCAGTCAGCAGCATTGCCACCGACAAGTTGGTGCCACAGCGGGGATGTACGGCTAAATCCCACTCTCCGCTGGCAATCCGCTGCAAAGCTAATTGCACTGCATGACGCAACTGTGCAATGTTAACGCGGCCGTACAGATAAAATCCTTGGTCAGTGGACATTCCGCCCAATAACTGATTATCTGCTCTTGCTGTCGGCGTACCGCCAGATTGGCTGAGTACCCAAACCGTAGCGTGTTCCAAAGCATGAACTTGGCGCAAAGTCAAGATTTCCTTCAAACCCGGAACAAAATCTAGCTGTCTTAATAAGTCAGCATCTTGAGTCCAGCATTTGTCGTCATGTCAAAAGGCCTCCACTAATGTCCGATCGCAAATTTTAGCAGCGAGATTTACGGCTGAACGCGCTTACCTGCGCGAAACTCTCCGGAAAAGCGTCTACCTTTAGCATCTGTAATTACGCCTCTACCGTGAGGCAATCCCTTGCGAAATTCGCCTTCGTAGCGAACGCCGTTGGGGAAACTGCAACTACCTTTACCGTCTAGCTTTTCGTTGAAAAACTGACCGTCGCAGCGAGTGCCGTCCGATCGAGTAAACACTCCGCGACCAAATGGGTTTCCTGCGAAAAATTGTCCGGCGTAGCGATCGCCCGTGGCAAAGATAAATTGCCCTTGACCGTGTGGCTGACTGCTTGGAGCGCTGCCACCTACTTGTTGAACAATTTCAAATGTTCCTCTGTAGCGATCGCCCGTGGCAAAAATAGCTTCTCCCCTAACGATCAGACCGTTGCGGAACTCTCCTACCATGCGGTCATCGTTGGCGAACAGGAATGTGCCTTGACCGTTGGGCACGCCGTTACGAAACTGTCCTTCATAGCGATCGCCCTTGGAGTATACGTATATTCCTTGTCCCTGAGGTCTGCCGTTGACGAAAGTTCCTTCATAATTGTCGCCATTTTCGTAGTTGCACTTGACTCTACCGTTCGGGGGAGAGCCTTCGCAAACCGGAGGGCGCTTTTGTTCTGCTGCTGGCGCCGCCAATGACGATTTAGTATTGGCTAGCAGTGAGAGGCATCCTACCCCCGTGCCAACCAACATGAATATTCCGAGTTGTTTAATTGAGCGAAGCATGACGGTTCTCAATTTTTTTTCTAAGGATTGAGCTAAATTTTGCATTAAATTGGGTTCTGGGCAACTCGGGGAGATTTTTCTCCCACAATTTTAGAAACCTCTACACCGTTTTCTTCTAGAACCACAATCGGATCGGCTCCTGATTTGAAATCAACCCGTTTGATTAGCACCTGCCCGCTGGCAATCCGCTGTCCTACTTTGATATATCGACTTGTTGGCTCGTTAGGTGCTTTCACAATTACCAGTATGTCATTACCAACTCTGACTACGCCACTAACTTCAACTCCTTTGGCATTGTCTGTCGAAGGCGGTGGCGGTGGTGGTGCGGGGGGTGGTGGTGGATTCGGGTCTTGCCACGAGGGCGGCGGTGTTAATTCCGGCAGCTTGGGCAGACCGGGCAATTCTCTGGTGGCGATATTGGGAATGTTGGGAGGGCGGGGCGGGCCGGGCGGGCGGGCGGCGATCGCTGGCGGGCGTCCCGGTGTTGCTCCTGGCCGTCCCGGTGTCTGGGCCGGTCGTCGCGTCCCTTGGGGGCCTGCCGTCGTGCCTCTTGGGAAGCCCGGTATAGAGGGAACTCCCGGTATTGATGATGCCGGAGCTCCTGCTATATCTGGGGAACCTGCTGGTCTGGCTCCGGGGCGTCCTGGTCTGGTACCGGTACCGCCGGTGCTGCCTGTTGGGAAGCCCGGTATAGAAGGCACTCCCGGTATTGATGCCGGATTTCCCGCAACGTTTGGGGCACCTGCCGGTCTGGATCCGGGGCGTCCGGTGCCGCCGGTTGAGCCTGCTGGAATGCCCGGTATTGACGGCGGATTTCCTGCGACGTTTGGGGAGCCTGCTGGTCTCGCTCCGGGGCGCCCGGGAGCTGCTTGGGGACGCGCTGAAATTGGCGGCCGCCATTGGGGTAGGGGGGTTAGCGGCAGGTTGGGAAGACTTGACACCTGTGCGGGGCTTTGAGCTTTGGGAAGTTCGGCAACTGTGCCGCCGCCCGGTGCCCTTTTCGATCCCGGTACTGGCGTCCACCGAGGTGGGTTTCTCTCGTCTGGCAGCTTGGGCAGACTTGGAACTTGTCTGACTGGGAGGTTGGGGAGTTCGTTGCCCGCTGTCCCGCCACCGTCTGTTTTGAGTGGTTGAGGGGGAAGGACTGAGAATGGGTCATTTGCTTGGCCGGGGACAGATGTCTGTGGAATTGCCCTTGGGGCTGTCTTTTTGCCATCAATGTCTGCTTGAGCTTGTCTGGCGCGATCGTCAGGGTTTGTCGATCGGATCAAGCCGGGGGGCTGGGCCGCTACTACTGGAGAGGGGAATGTCTGAGCTCCTGGTGTGGGACTTGCCACACCCCCGGTCGTTCCGGGAGCGTTGGCTGCTGGTGCCCCTGGTGTTGCACCCGGACTGATACTAGGACTAGGAGTGGGACTGGCTGTGTCGCCACCCCCGTCGCCGCCGCATCCCCCGATCGAGAAAGCCAGCATTCCTATAGTTGCAAAATATAAAAGTTTACGCATTACCGATCGTCCCCAAACGCCTGACTTTTAAGTGATCCAAATGGCAATTGCAGTTGCTGCCATTTGCCGCTTTTCAGTTTACCTGGTTTGATGGTATGCGATCGCTTTTAAATTGCCAAGTTTTCCGGACGATTTGATATTGAGGCGGGCCCTGGGTTTTCAAGAGCAGGTTAGGATATCAATGGTGGTGGTTCTTGCACATATTTAACTAATTAGGGCATGGTTATGGTGGCAAAAGTGATTCTGAAACGGATTTGGCGATCGGGCATTGTTTCTGTGGCTGTTTTGGTAGGTCTGGGATCGGTGGGAAGCGGCAATGTGAATGCTCATTCACATCAGCCAGAAACAAAGGTGATGGCATTGGTGCCACTTGTGAGTTCCCAGCAGCTCGATCGCACTTTAACAGCAGCCTCGGAAGCCAGAAGTGGCAATGTGTATTCTCAGTTTCGCAGGGGCACCCCAAATCCTGGTGCCCAACCGCCAGCCAATCAACCAGCCTCTGGTGGGAATCAAAAGGTATTTCAAGCGAAAATCAAGCGCCGCGCGGGTGGGACACCTGTGATTGATGTGGTATTTAACGGTAACAAGACTTTTGAAATGATTGTCGATACCGGGGCGAGCGGCACTTTAATTACTCAGCGGATGGCTACTGCACTGGGAGTGAGGCAAGTGGGCACTGGGAGAGCGGGGATCGCTGACGGTAGCATTGTCGAGTTCCCCATTGGTTTGGTGCGATCGATTCGGGTTGGGGGTGCTGCCATCCAAAATGTCGAAGTGGCGATCGCCAAACAAATGGAAATTGGTCTCCTCGGTCACGATTTCTTTGGCAATTACGATGTGAAAATCAAAAAAGATGTTGTAGAGTTTTATGTCCGCTGAAACTGAGACAATTCAGAAACCAATTTTTATTTGCATACTGTTAAAGTTATTCGCAGCCCGGTCAAGGCTGTTTAATTTATTTCTTGAGTCACTAGCAAAATACGACCAAGTGTGGTATTGTTTTGAGTGTTTCCAGAGCAGTTTACCGTTGAACAATCCGGGAAAATCCGGCTGTCAAAGCACGGCCACTGTTGGCGCTATCGAGTAACAGTATCCAACGGTGGATTCAGAGTTCAAGTCAAGGCAATCAATTAGACAATTTGCCGATCGGGTGGAAATTAGTTTCCAAAATGCTGTGGCTGGGGGAATTATTGTTCGTGTTGTTGGGCCGCTGTACAAAATATATGAGCGGAAGATGTTCCGCAAAATCGGCAATAATGACGATCGAGAAATTAATTATTGTAAATAGGGTATTGGCATGGCACAAACGTCTGTATCTCCTGTAGTGCTGATTATTCTAGATGGCTGGGGTTATCGTGAAGAAAAAGACGGAAATGCGATCGCATTGGCGAAAACACCCGTGATGGACAGTCTCTGGGCCGCTTATCCCAGAACTCTGATTAACACATCGGGCCGGGCGGTAGGGCTTCCAGACGGACAAATGGGCAACTCGGAAGTCGGTCACTTAAATCTCGGCGCCGGCCGCGTGGTTCCTCAAGAGTTAGTGCGGATCTCGGATGCTGTCGAAGACGGTTCTTTGCTCGACAACCGGGCGCTGGTTCAGCTTTGCGAGGAAGTGCGGAGTCGGGGCGGCAAGTTGCACCTGACTGGTCTTTGTTCCGAAGGCGGGGTACACTCGCACCTGAGTCACATTTTGGGTTTGCTACAGCTAGCAAAAGCACAGGGAATTTCGGAAGTTTGCATCCACGCGATTACAGACGGCCGCGATACTACTCCGAAAGAGGGTGTGGAAGCTTTAGGCAAGATAGAAGGTTATATCAAACAGGTAGGAGTGGGTCGGATTGCTACGATCAGCGGCCGCTATTACGCGATGGACAGAGACAAACGCTGGGATCGGGTGAGCCGCGCTTATGAGGTAATGACGGTTGAGAGCGCACCTGATGGTCGATCGGCAGTTGATGTGTTGCAGGCCTCCTATGCTGAAGGAGTAACCGACGAGTTTGCAGTTCCGACTCGCATTGCCCCGGGAGCGGTGGCATCCGGGGATGGGATGATTTTCTTCAATTTTCGACCGGACAGGGCTAGAGAGTTGACTCAGGCTTTTGTAGCGCCAGATTTTAAGGGCTTTGAACGGCAGTTAATTGAGCCGCTGACCTTTGCGAGTTTTACTCAGTACGACCCCAAACTGTCGTCGGTACTGGTGGCTTTTGAACCCCAGAATTTGAACAATATTCTGGGTGAGGTGATTTCTAAGCACGGTTTGCGACAGTTGCGGACAGCGGAAACTGAAAAGTACGCTCACGTGACTTATTTTTTTAATGGGGGTCTGGAAGAGCCTTTTGAGGGGGAAGACCGCGAAATGGTGCAGAGTCCGATGGTGGCGACTTACGATGAGGCGCCGGAGATGTCGGCCGCTGAGGTGACGGATGTGGCGCTGGAGGCTTTGTCCAAGCGGATTTATTCGTTTGTGGTGCTTAACTACGCTAACCCGGATATGGTTGGTCATACGGGGATGCTGGATGCGACGATAATTGCGGTTCAAACTGTGGATAAATGTTTGGGGCGGCTGTTGACCGGGATTTCCCAAGCTGGGGGAACGGCAATTATTATTGCTGACCACGGAAATGCTGAGGTGATGTTCGACGAGAACGGGAATCCTTGGACGGCTCACACTACTAACCCGGTGCCCTTTATTCTAATAGAAGGCGAAGGTCTGAAAATTCCAGGTCACGGAGGGAATGTTGCTCTCAGGGCGGACGGCTGTTTGGCCGATGTGGCGCCGACGATTTTGGAGCTGTTGAGGTTGCCTCAGCCCCCGGAGATGACTGGAAAGTCTATGATTCAAGCTGCTGAATTTGAAGTTCGGGCTAATCGCACTCCGGTGCGGGTGCGGCTTTAGGAAGTCTGGGCTACAGGTAGGTAGGGTTAGGCAAGGTACGTAGTTGGGCTTCAGCCCTCTTTAGACATATATACAAAGAGGGCTAAAGCCCAACTACGTACCTATCTCTCTCCTGACTATAAAACCCCCCTGCTTTTTAAGGATGATTTAGGGGATCGGGCCTCGACTGCCCGGTTGTGTGCGATCGACTAAATTTGATATGATAATGAATTACCGATTACTAATTACCAATTAGCCCAAATTATGAATATTGTTTCTGTGTTACAAGTTATCTGGTCTTTGTCTGCTTTAGGACTTGTGGTTTTTGTATTGCTCCACAGTCCTAAAGGCGATGGCATTGGAGGAATTGGCGGACAAGCTCAATTATTTACCAGCGCTAAGAGTGCGGAAACAACTCTCAATCGGATTACTTGGGGTCTGTCTATTGTGTTTATGGGTTTGACTATTATTTTGAGTGCTGGTTGGTTGACTCCTAAGTTGTAAGATTAGGATTTTTAACCGCAGATGTAGGCAGATAAACACAGATTAACGCAGATGAAGTTGATATAATTTGTATTCATCTGCGTTTATTTGTGTGTATCTGCGGTCTGAAAAATGCGGTTGTTCAAAGTTTCGATAAAAGCTCGATTGCTGGCTGGTTTGGGATTGGCTTTATGTTGTTTTAGTCTCATAATTTTTACTCAGGTTAATGCTCCGGCGGCGAGTTTTTCTCTTTCTCCTCTCCCGAATACTTGGCCCTCTCCACGGGTTCACCCTTTGCCGCAAATGCTGGAAAATTGGCAAGATTCAAGTGATAGCGGCGATTATTTCGATCGCATTAAACAGCCAAATGTCGGTCATTTGCTATGGTCGAAGTTCCCGATTCAGGTGTATGTGGAGCGTCCGGTTGAGGGGAATAAGTCTGAAGAATGGATAGCAGCGGTGTTGGGTGTTGTGCGGGAATGGGGGGTTTATTTGCCTTTGCAAGTCGTGGATAGTTCTGAGGCGGCTGATATTAGAATTTTACGTCAGGCTCCGCCTTTGCGTCAAGGGCTTTTGCGATCGCGATCGGGGGAATCTACCTATGAGTTGTACAATCGTCGGGATGGGGATAAAACAGTTTTATCTCATCGGTTTGCGGTTTATTTGAATCCGAATCAAGTGGGTAAGTATGTTCCGGCGACGGCGCGGCATGAGTTGGGGCACGCTTTGGGAATTTGGGGCCACAGTTTGCTGGAAACTGATGTGCTTTATTTTTCTCAGGTGCGGAATCCTCCGGCTATTTCTGCGAGGGATGTTAATACTTTGAAGCGGCTTTACGAACAGCCAACTCGGTTGGGATGGGAATTATAGTTTAAACCACAAATTCCCGGCGATTGGAAATCGCGTCTACACAAACGAAGTCCACCTGCGTGGACTAAGAGAAGATTCCGATTAGTTATTAATAGCAAAGAGAAAAAATATGAAAGATGAAGCTTTTGGCATTGTGCCAGTTTTTGCGACTGAAACTGATAGTTTGTTTTTGTTGATTCAACATCAAGCCGGACATTGGGCGTTTCCTAAAGGTCACGCGAATCCGGGGGAATCTGCGCTAGAAACGGCGAAGCGGGAGTTTGAGGAGGAAACTGGCATCCGCGATTGTGAAGTGGTTGAGGAGCCTAGTTTTGTGGAAAGTTATTCCTTTGTTAAGGAAGGGAAGCCTAGTTCTGTGCAACATTATTCCTCTGCTAAGGAAGGGGAATCAATTGAAAAGACTGTTACTTACTTTTTGGCTTTTGTAAATTCAATGGAAGTTCAGTTGCAAGTAGAGGAAGTTCAGAATCATGCTTGGAGTTCTTTTGAGGATGCAGTCAAGCAGATTACTTTTGATGGGAATCGGCAAATCTTGAGGGAAGTTAAAGCTTTTTTGGACGGCAAAAAAAAGAGTTAATATCAAATCTCCTTATCTACCCATAATTAAGTTTGTAGTAAGGACTTTAGTCCTATCTTAAAACTTTTATTCGCTAAGGACTGAAGTGGGTGCATCTCACTTTTGAAGAGGGCGAAGCATGACCGCATATAAGTTATTAGTTATAATCTCCTATTTTCTGCGGTCATGCTTCGCCCCTACGGATATATTCGCCAAAATGAGATGCACCCACTGAAGTTATTACTACAAACAAATTGTTCTGTTAGATACCCGACTTCTTCAAGAAGTCGGGTATCTAGGTTTTCTGTGAGATTATTTGTTAATTTTCTGGGCTTTGGCGTGATGTTGCAGGCGAGCGAAAACATTGTAGGCGGCGGGGCCTGGATTACCGTGTTCTAGAGCGCCGTCGATGGGGCCGTCGATGGCTTTCCAAGCTGGAATTCCGCCTTTTAGTTCGGCGACTTTTCTAAAGCCTGCTGCGCGCAGAAGATTGGCGGCTTCTGCTGTTTGTTCGTCGGTTTCGGCGTAGATGTAGATGTCGCGAACGGGTTCTAGGCTGGCTTTTGCTCGATCGACTAATTCGTCTATTGGCATTGGTACGGCGCCGGTAATGCGACTTTTATCGAAGCTTTCAAAGTCGCGGGTATCGATGATTGTGAGTCCGGGTTCGCCCCAATCTAAGCGGGCTTTGAGGTCGTGGCTGGATACTTGGGCTTTTAAACTGGGAGGGGTGGGAGTCAAATCTGGCAGTTTTTCTTTGATGTCTGCAATTTGGTCTGGAATAGTTTTCATGGGTAAAATTCTCTTCAATGCTTTGATTGCAATGTAACAAGATGTTTCGGTTGAATTCGTCTTTCTAAAGGCTGAATTGGGGATTGAACTAAAGTCGCAGTTAATCTGAATTGCTCGTGGTTGACTGTGGTTCGGAGCGCTATATTTGCTGAGGTTGCTAAGTTTTCAGTTGACAGTTGACAGTTGACAGTTGACAGTTGACTTCGGAGGGCGAGCTCTACCTGGAAGTCCGAGGATTGGAATAATGAATCGTCTGATTTTAATTTCTCCCGGGCTTGGGGCTTTAAACCAATTCTTTCTGGTAAGTGGGGTTGATTCCGATTGTTTTGATGGAAATGTACGATCGCTCTTATTGAGTGTAGATATTTTGAAGTGCGATCGATTGTCCAATCAGTCATTGTATCAAATACTCAAATTTTAGTCAATGCCAATTATTTTAAAATGAAGTTTGCATGGGTTGTGCGCGGTCTCGCGCGCTATTTTGCTGAGAAGTTGAGGTGTTTTTTAACAAAATTTCTGGTAAGATTTGATACTAACAATAGGTATTTAAAGGTATGGATATGTCTGAGAAAAATGAAATTGCTGTGTCTAAAACTTTGACACCGGAAGAGCAAGCGGTTTGGGATGCGAAGGCGAAAGTTCGGGTATTGCTGAATTTGTGGGATTTGGGTGGCGGTCAGATTCCGGTTAAAAAGGGGGATTTGACGAAGCGGATTGTGCGTACTAATGAGACGAGTCAGAGGTATCTGGAAGTGCTGGCGCAGTTGCAGGAATCTGGGGCGATCGAGTATTCGCTGGTAAATCGGGTGACGCGGGTGGAGTTGAGCGCGAAGGGGAAAGAGGTTTTAGCGCAGGGCTTGAAAAGTCGGGATTCTCTGTTTGAGTTTGATGGTTCTCAAATCGGTACTCGGCTGGGAAATGCTCTGCTGAAGTGGATTCGGCATCAGGATGGTGCGGCGAGTGTTGCTGTGGAGACGGGGAAAAAGGATGCAGGGGCGATCGCATCCTATGAAGAATTTAAGTCTGTGGCGTTGAAGGTATACGACAGCTTGAACCGGGATTATAACTTAGACGATTTAGTGCCGATTTATCGGATGCGGCGGGCGATCGGGGAAAGGGTAGGGCGATCGCAATTCAATGAATGGCTGTTGGAAATGCAGGCTAATGATATTTTCCAGCTAATGGCAGGAGAAACGCAAGACATCACCCCAGATAAACGTGAAGACTCAATTACCATTCCTGGTGGTGCATTGCGTTACTACGCCAAGCGTTTGAATTCATAAAATTGCCCTCAATCTTTTTGTAGTTCGTTACCTCACACCCGATCGCCATGAACAATATATCAGTTTCTCCGATAGAAGCTCTCAATGCTGCCATCCAAAATCACAATCCCTTTAGCAAAGCTGGAATTGTCAAAGAACAAGATATTTGGGGAAAAGGCTTCCCCGATATTCCGACTCTAAATGCTCACGCTTCCGATGCCATTTTTCAGGCGGTTGAAAAAGTACAGACTACTCAATCGAGCCAAGAAAAAGTGACTTCACTGGTATTGACAGCTCAACAAGGAGTGGGGAAAAGCCACATTTTGAGCCGCACTCGCCACAGACTAGAAACTAATGGAGGTGCTTTGTTCGTTTATGCCAGTGTTAATAATTACACCGACTTAAACTTGATAAAATACCAATTTCAGCAAACTTTAGCTAACAGTTTGAGCCATACAGGCAGTCAAGGTGTCATGCAATGGCAGGAAATAGCCTCAGCAATGGCAAACGAAGGTTTCAAAGCTATCAATTCTGCTACACCGAATCTTTCTCCTCAAGAACTTCTCGATCGATTTGACAGAGTGTGTGCTAGCTGGGCTACAAAAAATAAAAATTTAATGAACACCCTCACTAAGCAAGTTCTCAAAACAAAATCAAAGGCAGACCCTTATATTGTTCGAGCTGTTTTGTGGACGTTATCAGAAGCTGAAACACCTTTTGCTATCAAATGGTTATCAGGTGAAGAGTTAGATAAATCTAAAGCTGAGGAACTAGGATTGCCCGCTAATTCTGGGAAGACTAATCAGGACAGAGAAGCCGAATCTCTGAATAACATCCAGCAAATTTTGAATTTGGTGAGTTACTACAGTCCTGTAATCATTTGTTTTGATGAAATAGATGTAAATACAAGTTGTAGAGATGATGGCTTGACAACACCCCAGGTAATTGCCGATCTAGTTAAGCGTTTGTACGATACTCTCGAACACTCAGAACTCGGTCAAGGTTTGGTTGTTATCACAGTAATGATGCCGTATACGTGGACAGATACTGTTAACGTAATGTCTGGTGGCATACCCGATCGACTTTCAACATACACGCAGCGGAAACCAATCGATTTAAAATATTTGAACGGCGATTCTTTAGTCGATTTAGTCCAATTGTGGTTACAAGATTTTTATCAAATCAGGAATTTAAACCCTCATCATCCGGTCTACCCATTTGAAGAAAGTCAACTGAGAGAATATGGCAGAGGTAAGCCAACGGTACGGGAAGCTTTGACATGGTGTGCCGAGAATTTTCAAGTTTTTATACCTCCAGTACCTGAACTTCCAGAAGATCCAGTTGAGAGGTTTGAGTTGGCTTTAACCAAGGAACTTGAGGCAGACATCCGAGAGTATATGGAGGATAATTCCACAATTGCTAAGGCTATTTACTTTGGCTTTGAAACATTGAAAGGTCAGACGATTGACAAGGTAACAGTTGATGAAATTACCGCAGAGATTAAACCCAAAGCAAAAAATGCGGAGTGGATAAAATTCAAGATAATTGGTACTGAAAACGGAAGAGCTATCAAGATTGGTGTTGCGATTCTCCAATCTTCTCAATCTGAATTAGTTGCTGGATTAAAGCGCTTAATTGATTATCAAACCTTTGATTTGACGCGCGGTTGTTTAGTGCGTTCCCAATCAAAAATAGAGACGATCAAGAAGAATTCTAAAGCCTACAAGCTACTAGAAGAACTCGTCTCATTTGAAAAAGGCGGTGAGGTGGTGTATTTGATTGAAGATCAAATCAAACCATTACTCGCTGTCCGTGCTGTTTGTAAAAAATGCCGAGATTACAATTTAACAGAAGACCAAGTTTGGGATTTCATATCTCAGAAACAGCTCACTTTTGAGAATCTTTTATTGCGGGAAATTTTGAGCGATCCTTCCGGTGAAATGCCTGCGGTTGACGATGAAGATGAAAACCTACTTTTAGAAGACATTTTCAACCCTCCCAGCAGTGATGATACAGATGATGGAGATCTAAGTGACCTATTTAGTTAACAATGAGCAAATCAATTTTGCTTCAAACAGCTCTGGCTTTACCAAACCCAGATATTGAGGCTTTAATCCAAGGACGAATGATTGTAGCTATGCCTCGGATGTTTCTGAATCCGGGGCGGACATTTGCTTTGTATCCAGCCAATCTTTCGGTTGATTTGCTATCTGGCGATCGACATTATCGATCGCACTTTTTGCCCATTGCTCAAAAGGCACTTGCTCAGTTAAATTCAGATAAAGTTTCGATCAAAGCTTGGGCGAAGTGCGAATTGTGCCAAATGGTGAATGAGCCTGAATCATTAGAGGCTTTGTCGCGATTAACAGTCTGGAAAACAAAGGCATTAGAGCAAATTCTCCAGCAGCGTCCTTTTATTTTTGTAGCTTACCTGCGGGTTTATCTGCTACCTCAGCCGTTTGAAATACCAGTGCAATCTAGTGGCAATTTTGTATCTTTGTCAAAATCCCTAAATGTTACTGATTCAACGCCTGTGTTGAGCGAGTCTATCTTTGCTAAACGCCGTCAAAAGCTGGAAAAACTAGAGCTTCCTGAACATCCAGAATTGGAAGAGTTGCAAAGTGCATTAGTGCATTTATCCACCACCAACCCAAAAGCCAAACAACTAGATGAAGAAATCAAAATATTTCTAGGTTGGTCGGAAAATTTACCAACAACAAAACCCGATCCAGATTTAGATTGGATTAAAACGATCGCACAAATCGGCAATTCTAGCGACGGTAATACATTTGAAAAATTAGTCCGCCAAAGTTTAGTCAAGCTAGGATTTGCCAATTCTAACACTAATCCTAGAGCTAGTCTCAATCCAGAATCAACAGGCGGCGCTGGTGGTTTGGACTTTTATTGCGAGACTCCCTATCCAGTAGCGGGAGAGTGCAAAGCTAGCAAACATGAAAGTGTACCCAATAGTGTCACCGCTCAACTAATTCATTTAGGTTTGACTCACTTGGGTCAAGATAGGTTCGATCGATCGGTTAAAATTATTTTGGCTGCTGGGCCTTTAACTAATCCAGCTAATCAAGCAGCTATTGGTAGTAAAATGAATGTAATTCGCCCGGAAACATTGCAAAGATTAGTTGAACTGAAAGCTAAGCAACCAGGTTCGATCGATTTATTACAGTTAAAGCCTTGTTTGGAACAACAGCCATTTGGTGAGGAAGCCGATGCTAAGGTTAATCGCTATATTGACGACGTGCGAGAAAAGCTTAAAGTGCGATCGCACGTTCTTTCTATTCTGAAAAAGTATTTAGAAACTACAGGTTCTAAAAGAGCCAGCGTTGATTCTTTGAGCGGTGCGTTTTCAATGTCTAACCCACCCAAGCAATTGTCCCGTGAAGAGTTGCACGAAATTTTAGTAGAACTTTCTTCTCCGCTGACAGGTTATGCAGGGCGAATTAAAGGAGATAGTTTGGGGCGCGATCGCTTTTATTTCCTGCGTGATTTGTTATTAGATGATTGAGGTAGAATTGAGGCTATTGCCACTATTTCAACTCTTTAAACAGTATCAGGATCTACTCCCAACTCCCGCAACTTAGCCGCCAATTTTTCAACGCGCTGACGTTCCTCTTGAAAATCTAGACGTTCCATTGCAGCTTGTTTAAGTTCCTGCAACCGCCTTTGTTCTTCTTTAATTAACCTTTCCACCAATGGCGGAGACAGTATTTCATCCACTGATAATCTCAAATTAGGAAATACTACAGATACTATGTCCTCACCCGGCAAGTAATCTACCTGTGAATAAACCTCATCACCTTCGGGAACTGCTATAACTCGCACCCGCTGTCTGTTTTCTGTCGGATCAACTATGCAATATTCCGGCACGTTAGCTTGTTCGTACTCTCCTCGTTTAAGTATATAATCTGCGCGTCGATCTTTGCCAACGACTTCTATTAATAATAAAGGCGTTTCATCAAAGTCAAGGACGGCCCCTCCGGGTCGAGCAGCAACTTGTTCTAAAAGACTTTGAGTGCAAACAACTATATCAGGGATGCGGGATGAACTTTCTTCGGTTCTGACTCCCAAATTTCTTTTGACTACTAAATCAAGATTGTTTTCAGCTAGGTGACGCTGCAATTTATAAACCAAATACTCACAAATATTTATGTGTAGAATTGTAGGCATTGCTATTGGTATTAATTCACCTCTGTGCAGTTCATGTTTTACCTCGTCATCGACTTTATAAAATCGGTATTCTTCAAAGGTTAATGTGGGTGAATCATCAACTTGTTGGTCTGTCAAAACTGGCGTGATTGATTGAGACATATCTTTGTGACCTCAGCGAGTATTTATGATTAAATTAAATTTAAATGACAGTATCAGGATCTACTCCCAATTCCCGCAACCTCGCTGACAATTTGTCAGCACGTTGACATTCCTCTTGAGCGCGTTGACTCTGCTGCTGGGCGAGTTGACGCTCCTCATCAGCGCGTTGACGCTCCTCATCAGCGCGTTGACGCTGCTCATCAGCGCGTTGACGCTCCTCATCAGCGCGTTGACGTTCCATTACAGCTTGTTGCTGTGATTCCTGTAATCGAACTCGTTCTGCCTTCACTAACTCCTCCACCAATGGTGGATTCAGTATTTCATCCACTGATAAAACCAAATCTGGAAATACTACAGATATAATTTCCTCACCCGGAAAGAAATCTGTATGCGTGTAACCATCTTCACCTTCAATAAATGCTAAGATTCTGATTTTTTGCTTCCCACATTTAGGGTCAACAATGCAATATTCTGGCACATTCGCTAATTCATACTGTGCTCGTTTAATCATGTAATCTGCCCGTCGATTTTCACTCACTACCTCTACTACTAATAGCGGTGTTTCTCCTAAGTCAAGGATGCCTGAACCAGGCTGGGCAAGTATTTGTTCCCACAAACTTTGAGTGCAGACAAGTACATCGGGAATGCAAGATGTAGCATTTTCTGTTCTCACTCCTACAGAAGTTTTTACTACTAAATCGAGATTGTGTTCAGCGAGATAACGCTGCAACTTGTAAACCAAATATTCGCAGATGCTTGTATGTAATGCGCTCGCCGTTGCCATTGGTATTAGTTTGCCTTTGTACAGTTCGTATTGTACATCAGGATCTCCTTGATAAACTCTGTATTCTTCAAAGGTTAAAGTTGGAGAATTATCAACTTCTTTTTCTTCTAAAACTGGGGCGATTGATTGAGACATAGGTTTTGGTATGAGTAAGTTTGTAGGGTGCGTCAGTTCATCAGTTGACAGTTGACAGTTGACAGTTGACAGCTACCTCTTCCATCGATAGAAGAGGATTGGAGCAATGAATCATTTTGTTTGATTTCCCCCTACACGGGGAGGCTTCAGATCCAATTTTCAGGCGTGAAGTTATAGGGCGACGATCGAGCGTTTGCAGACTGACGCACCCTACTAACTATTGTAGATCGGATTACCATTTGGGCGATCGCCTCAATAAGGCCGTAGCAGCCTCACTGTTGAGAGGTCTAGAGAAAAAGTACCCCTGACCGTACTCGCAGCCGATCGCCCGCAGTTGAGCCAATTGCACGGCGGTTTCGACACCTTCTGCGACTACCTCCATCCCCAAACTGCGCGCCAGCATGACGATCGCCCGCACGATTTCCAAATTCTCGCCCGCTGCTCCGATGCGACTGACAAAAGAGCGATCGACCTTCAAAATATTAATCGGGAATTTGTGCAAATAACTCAGAGACGAATAACCAGTACCAAAATCATCAATGCACAGCCCAATCCCCAACTCCCTTAACTGCGAAAGCATCGCCGCCGCCGCTTCCCCATCTTCCATCACCACAGTCTCAGTAATCTCCAACTTCAAACAGCGAGCATCAACACCCGTTTCCTGCAATACTTGCTTGATTTGCTCGATCGACTCCGGTTCCGAAAACTGCCTCCCCGAAAGATTCACTGCTACTGTCAGCCGGGAATTTCCCACAGGCAAATTCAAACTCTGCCACTCAATAATTTGGCGGCAGCTTTCGTTCAAAACCCACAAACCCAAAGGCATAATTAACCCAGTTTCCTCCGCCATCGCAATAAATTCCATCGGGGAAACTAAACCGCGTTCCGGGTGCAGCCAGCGCACCAGCGCCTCAAATCCGATCGCCGATCCGCTTTTCAAACAAACTATCGGCTGATAATAAACAGTAAAAGGACATTCCAATTTAAGAGGAGCCAATTGTGATTTCGTGCGCTCCAACTTCCAGTCGATTTCACATACAGGCGAGTTTTCCCCCGCCGCCCCACCTGGGAAATCCACAATCGAATATGTCAAATTCAGTTCTTCAATCGACTGCCGCAAATCGTTTTCTAAGTGCATCAAAGCCACAGCCCGAGTGTGCATTGCACTCGTAAACACTTCGTAACGAGCTTTACCGAGAGCTTTTGCCCGGTACATCGCAATATCAGCATCGCGCAAAATATCTCCAGGCCACTGATATTTGTCGGTACTCATAGCAATCCCGATGCTAGCAGTAATTAAAACTTTATGACCTTCTAAATATAGCGGTCGTTCGATCGCCTTCAGAATTCCCTTTGCTTGGGCGATCGCTTCATCCACACCTTGAATTTCCTCCAGCAAAATCACAAACTCATCTCCCCCCAGACGTGCCACCGTATCTCCTGGGCGCAAACAAGTCAACAGACGGCGGCCCACAGCCACCAACAGCCGATCGCCCGTGCGGTGTCCCTGGCTGTCATTAATCACCTTAAACCTGTCCAAATCGAGAAATAGCACCGCAAATTGATAGTTCGGATGCCGTTTGACGCGTGCAAAAGCTTGGCCCAACCTGTCAGTCAACAAAGCGCGGTTGGGCAACTCCGTCAGCGCGTCGTGCAAAGCATCGTGCAACAATTGGTCTTCAGCCGCCTTGCGTTCAGTTACATCGTGACAGTTGACGACAATTCCCCGCACCGAAGGTTCCGAGAGCAAATTCGTCGCCACCGCTTCCAACACGCACCAGAAACCCTGCTTGTGTCGCACCCGGTATTCCGCCAATCCCAGCCCAACTCTCGGCATTTGGATGACACCTTTGAACACTTGATCCACCATTGGCAATTCATCGGGGTGAATCAAGTCAAAGACAGACCGGCCGAGGACTTCCGCCGTCGGGTAGCCCAAAATCCGCTCGGCGGAAGGAGAGACATAGCGGCAAAAGCCTTTGTCGTCGAGAATTACAATAATGTCTCTGGCATTTTCAATTAGCGATCGAAAACGCTTTTCGCTTTGTCGCAGTTCTTGTTCCGTGCGCTTGCGATCGGTAATGTCGGTATTCATGTAAATCAGACCGACAATTTTCCCCGTGGGGTCTTTAATCGCATCGGCCCGCAGCAGCACTTGCAAAATTTTGTCGCTTTTTGTGCGGTTGGTAATTTCACCAGACCAAGAATAACCTCTGGCGATCGTATCGAGAACCTCGCAGGCGACTGCGGGGTCAGCAAAAACTGCCGGTATACCTCCTGCGAGTTTAAATTCCTCTGCCGTTTCCCATTCAAATAGCTGAGAAAACGCTTGATTTTGATAGATGTGAGTGCCGTTGGCATCGCTGATGCCGATCGCGTCGCTCGAACTTTCCACCGCCTTGCGAGTCAGCACCAGAGCTTCTTCTGCCCGCTTGCGCTCGGTAATATCAATCCCTACCAGACAAGCTGCATTCCCCCGATCGTACTTTTGAGCCACAATCAAATAATATCCCGCCGACTGTCCGCCCTCCGTTTTCACCTTAGCGCTGAGTTCTTTAACCGCTTCCGTAGCCTCGCAGGCAAAAAAATCCACCACAAAAGAGTAAAAATCCAAGCTAGCGCCCAGAAAACCGATATCTTGACCGACAAAGGCCGACGGCGACAAACCGTGCAGTTTAGCTAAGTGGTGGTTGACGCCCAAATAGCGCAAATCCGAGCTAATCCAAGATACTATGCCCGGAACTGCTTCCAAAATCGTTTGCAGTTGGTCGTTTGCTTGCTGCAAAGCTTCCTGCACTTCGATGCGTTCCGATAAGTCGGACTGAGTTCCGACGAAGTGAGTCAAATTACCGCTGTCGTCTCGCACGGGAGATAGCGACAATTTGTTCCAAAAAGGAGTGCCGTCTTTGCGATAATTTTTGATTGTCACCTGCAATGCTATGCCTTCGCGCAAGGCTTCGCGGATTTTAGCTACTGTAGTGCGATCGGTATCCGGGCCTTGCAAAAATCGGCAGTTGCGCCCCAAGACTTCACCGGCGCAGTAGCCTGTGATCCTTTCAAATGCTGGATTGCAATAAATTATGGGACAGTCGGGTGCCTTGGCGTCAGCAATAATAATACCGCTGGTAGTAGCAGCCAAAGCTCGATCGCGCAGCCACAGTGCTTCAGAAGCCGTATCGCGATCGGCTACGTCCCCCACTTCATCTAAATTATAAATTGACTGGTTATCCCGATTTCCCATCAGCCAAACTTTCAAGCCAACCTTTGCAATTTCCGAGTTGCTTCTTACTTTAACGTTTTTCAGGACTCACGAACGTAGATTGCATCTTTGCCTTTAACTAAGCGGGATTTCAGGTTAGTTGCTAGTTGTATTTTCTGCGCTTGCTGTGTCGGCATTTACAAAAAGCGCATCTTCAGTGCCAAGAGTGAAAAACCCTCAATTCCTCTCACCCTCTCCCCCTCTCCCCCTCTCCCCGCACTCCGTCAATCAGGATGTGCAGCAACTTATTTACCAGGAGTCGCAGATTGACCAGGCTTCAACAGTTGACAGTTGACAGTTGACAGTTGACAGTTTGAGAGCGACCTCTACCTAGAAGGAAGAGGATTGGAGTAATGAATAGTTTGATTTTAATTTCTCCCGAGCAGGGAGAGGCTTTCAACCAATTCTTTCTGGTAATATTAATCAAGGGTAGAGCCTCGTTGCTCCCCATTACTGTCGGAAACTGACCGTTCCATTTTTCGATCGCTTGAGTAGTGCAAAATTTCGGGAGTTGAAATACCCGCACGCTTATCGAAGCGATTATAGTGCAGGCTTCTAACATCGCGGGGGAATGCCGAGCGAACTGACTTACGTCCTTTCGTTGGTCTTACTTCCCCTCCGCTCTTCAGAAACGGCTGTTCCATCCGTTTGTAGCATTCTGATACCTTCTGCTCTAATATTTGTTGCTGCATTACCATCGCGATTGTGACGAGTGCCGCAATTGGGACAAGTCCACTCTCTAATATCAAGTGGCAACTTATCAATTTGGTAATAACAGCTAGAGCAAAGTTTAGAACTGGGGAACCATCGGTCAATTCCTACTAACTTCCCACCTTTTTTCTCTAGCTTGTAAGCTAAGAAATTAGTAAAAGTTCCCCATCCAGCATCAGATATTGCTTTAGCTAAATTGTGGTTGCGTACCATGCCTTTGACATTAAGATTTTCTACTACGACAACTTGGTTTTCGTTGACGAGTTTTCTTGATAACTTATGCAAAAAAACTTGACGGGATTTAGCTACCCGAGCGTACACTTTAGCTACAGTAGACCTCTTGCAAAAATCCTTTTAACCAAATTTTGGGACGGGCTAGAAGCCCATCCCACAAGAAAAAAGATTTTTGTGGGATGGGCTTCTAGCCCGTCGAGATTTTTTTCATGCTTGGCTAAGTGCTTAGGATTACTGTATATAGCGGGGGACTTCCCGGCGAGGTATAGCGGATCTAGCTCTCATATTCGCGGACGTTGTTGGGAAGAAGGCTCTATACGTCTGGGTGGTTATATAAGCTGTCAATTATACCTCATCTTTTTGAGAAAGGCTATAGTTAAAGTTTGTCGCTGCAACCGTTGAGCTTCTGCTTGCTATGAGAGCCCGGTTAATTTGGGCTTGAGCATCTTGGGTTGCTTTTTTAACTGTGAACTACCTACACGCTTCCTGGCGGTAAGCGTGTAGGCTTCCCAATTCAATGGGGATTGCCTCAACTTTCATAGATTTTTTACGTCCTGAAGATTTTCGTCTTACATCCCCTCCAAGGGCATTCGCGCTAGTTCCTAACGCCAGAATTCGCAAACCTTCATTTCTAATATTTATTGCAGCATTAATATCTCTATCATACTGAACTGCTTTTCGTCCTTCCTCCGACTTCCATCGGACTTCTGTCAACAGTCAACAGTCAACAGTCAACAGTCAACAGTCAACAGTCAACTCTTCCTTCCTCCTTCAAAATCTGCTAGAGAAGGGGCATTGGTGGGACTTACCCAACCCAAAGCGAGTATAAAAAAAGACTCCTTGGGCAAGTTTTGAATTTATAGCGACAAATGTTAAAAATTAGAATTTGAAAATGGCAGAAAATAAGCTAAGGTTAGATGAGAACGGTTGAAAAAAGATATCTAATGTTGCAGCAACACCCTTGGCCGAAGACAATTGAAGAGGCGATCGTCATTCAAGATGTTCTCCGGTCAGAGGTAATTACCGAAAATCTACGGTCGCCAGTTCGGTACGTCGCAGGCGTAGATGTCGGCTACGACAGTGCAGAAGGCGTATCGCGGGCCGCTGTAACAGTTTTGAGCTTTCCAGACTTGCAATTACAGCAGCAGTCTGTGGTTCGCAGTCCTACAGCTTTTCCTTACGTTCCCGGTTTCCTGTCTTTTCGAGAAGTGCCGGCAGTCCTCGACGCTTTACAAAATATCAGTTTGAGACCAGACTTGATATTATGCGACGGTCAAGGACTAGCTCACCCCCGCAGGTTCGGTCTGGCGTGCCATTTGGGAGTTTTGACAGGAATTGCGACGATCGGAGTTGCCAAAACTAGATTTATCGGAGAACATTCAGAAGTAGGGTTCGAGCGGGGCTGTTGGCAGCCTTTGCTGCACGAGGGATCAACGGTAGGCGCAGCGTTAAGGACGCAAACAGGGATAAAACCGATTTATGTATCGATCGGTCATAAGGTAAACTTGATAAGTGCGATCGAGTACGTCCTGCACTGCGCCCCGAGGTATCGCTTGCCAGAAACAACTCGATCGGCAGACCAACTAACATCGGGATAACTGGCAGGCCCGGAAGGCATCAAAAAAATAAAAAGTCAAAAGACAAAAAAGCATCCCTCTTTGGACTTTGAATTTTTGAAGTGTGGCCCTTAAGTCGAAAAATGTTCTGAGTGTATCGCCAATCAGCTTTCGGTTCCATCCTTCCAGCGAACTAAAGAGTCAGGAACTCAGGGAATCAACGCCACGCTCGCTTGTAAGAAATTACAAGCTGTTCTGACCAGACCCCTCGATCGCGAGGAGACGTTATTCAGGTCACGACACCGGAAAATGATCCGCCAGTTTTGGGCTCTGTCATCTGCAATTAAACAGTTTTAAAGTCACGCTTTACAGTGTTGCAGGTCTAACAAGCCTTTATAACCAGGTCGAGGCGAACATTACTCCAGAAATGGGGATTCGGAGACAACCATATCTCCCCAGGGGTGGCAACCATACCCCCCCTAACCCCGAAAGGGGATTCAAGGCGATTGAAATCGCCGAGCCGTTTCCCTCTCAGGACTAAAGTCACGCTCGTTTCCCACTTACTTACCGAGTTTTTTTTATGACTATACCTGAGAAAGAGGTATAAAAGTTGGGGGATTTGTAGAATGATTGAAAGACAGTAATCAGCTTAAACATTGGCGGCTTGAACTAAACTACCCGGGCGTGAACTATGTTTAGTTCACATTTGTAAATTATGAAACAGTCATCCTGCGACTTAAACTCAAAGTTTACATTCGTCAGATGATGTTTCATAATTTACCGTCTAACCTCTCACCGCTAGCTGGGAGTCCCAACTACGGTGGGAGGTGAGGCGGGATCGATCGAAAAAATCAGCAAAAAAAACAAGGAGACAGTCATGGCTGAGAAAAGCAAACGTGGATTCGCATCTATGGACGCAGAAAAACAGCGTGCAATTGCTAGCAAAGGCGGAAAAGCTGCACACGCGAAAGGAACTGCACACGAATTTACTTCGGAAGAAGCCAGAGAAGCCGGTCAAAAAGGTGGCGAAGCTGTCAGCAGAAATCGGGAACACATGGCTCAAATTGGTCGCGAAGGCGGCCGGAAAAGCCGCAAAAGCGAAGCTTAAGTGAGTCTGTGACTATTTAACACAGTGACTGAAATATCGTCACTGTGCGATTCTTAAGAAGTTATGAAGCTATCTTGAGCGTCAACAAGTTTGCGGGCTAGACAAGGCAAGCAAACACCAGTCTGTCTCTCAATAAAAGCCAATCCGATCGCAAAAAGCCCCGAAATCGGGGCTTTTTTGTTTGTGAGACGAATTATTTGGTTAACTCATATAGCTGGCGATCGCACTTTTTGACCTCAGAAACCCCGTTTTTTTGCAGATTTCTCGTTCCCAAACCCAAAACTCTTAGAAACCCGGTTTCTTTGTAGATTTCTCGTTACCAAACCCAAAACTCCCACAAACCTGGTTTCTTGGCCCAAGCACGCGAGCCCGGAAACCGCCCGCAGTCTGGATATAAATTAAGTAAGATTTTGATATATTTCAGGAAACTTTGACACTCCCCGGTCTGAAGACGCGGGGATTCTTAAGGACAAACTTTGGAGGATGAATCCGCCCAAAGTTTAATTCTTAAAGGGTTAGTCAGTAACCCGCTACCCAC